>JAYEFW010000324.1:0-2124 GCA_034658795.1 Thermodesulfobacteriota bacterium | reverse complement strand
CGAAAAAAATTGATAAAATAACGTTGGATAAGTGTGTCCTTTAAAAGCCATCACATCTAACTTATTGAATTAACAGCATTTAAAAATTAATCACTTTTTTCTTGACAGGAGGAATATAGGATGTCCCATATCTACCCGATTGAGCAGGGCTTTTTTCTTCATTTTATCGTTTAACTGTCAATAGTGACGACACCTTTGTTTTTTACCAGCGGTCATGGGTGGTTACGATGCTCTCTATTCCGTAAATTTCATTTGTGCTTCTTGATGTCTTTACTGTTGATAGTCACACCCGAATTCTTGTGCTTACACAAATCCAACCAGGCCCCTGATTTCAATGGAATCAGATATTCTTGCGATATTATCGAAAGATTGTCTGTGACCTTTTGCCCGTTTTTAATAAAATCATAATAATCGCTGTCCATTAAAATAGCCGATAAGCTGGAAACCGTCTCATCAATGGGAATCGGGGTTAAATGACTATCGAGGGGCAATTCGAATACATCTGGTTTTCGAGAAAATAATTCTATCATATAAGGAAAGGCTTCCTTCTCGGGATCGTAAAAACGATAAAACAGCTTCTTGCCGGTACTTTTTTGCCTGTTTTTATATTGCCCTTCTTTAATAAAACTCCAAAAGGCATTTACGAATTCAACATCCAGAGCTTCCAAGATTAAGACAATATCCAGATCTTTTGTTGCTCTGAAATTAAGACCCATACTTTCCATCGCTAAATCACATGCAGTTCCGCCAATCAGAATATATTTATCAGTATAATCCTTGAAATAATCCCGGAAAAGATCAAGTCCCCTTACCATTCAATACCCTCCATCATCTCTTCCATGGCGGATTCAACGCGTTCATCCTTAATATCTCTTAAACTCAGATACAGAGAGAATGGATCAACTATTTTATCATTTGCAAATAAGCCCGGAGAGTAGCTCCAGACCTCCAGTTCACATTCTGCCTCATCCGGATAAGAAATAATGTCACTGGGATATTTACGCTTTATGGCTTTCCAGTCTTTCACGGAAGCTGCGTAAATCTGCTTTTTGGGTGAAGTCAACATTGAATAGCAGGTCAAGGCTGTCAGGCCGGCTTGACAGACCGGCAACTCATTGATCAGAGTTTTTAGCCATACATTTTCTCTTACCGGCGTTTTCAAATGAGGAAGCGCTTTTTCCCATAATTCCCTGCGGTTTTTGTCAAAATGAACCAATCTTTTCCTGCCCACGACCGATACCTCAGCCAACTCCGCTGATTCGATCTCATCGAGCGATCTGGTCATTGTCATCCGTGAATATCCAAGTGCTTCCGCTAATTGCGTTGGGGTTAAAGGTTCGGTCGTTGTTTGGGTCAGTGCATAGAGAATAACTGTCTGAGTCGATGGTCCCAAAATGACTGTTTTTGCTCTTTTTTTAATAAAATATTCCCTCAAATCAATACCCAAATCCGGGAGATACATCTGATTCCACGGTATGACAAAAGGAACCTTGTACTCTATCAGCCGTTTTCTGTTAAACGATGAAATAATGGAATGTACAAAAACAGCTTTCATCCTGAGCTGTTTGCTCACGATATCAATATGTTTATGAATTGTTGCAGGGGTAAGCTCGCTGTCGTTTCTTGAGGCCAAAATAATAAATTCTTCATTCAACAAGCCGACCTGGAACACATCATAAATATCCTGAAGGAAAAAAGGAAACGAACCCACATTTGCCGGTTTCGACAACGTGACCGTTATGCCAAGCGTATCCAATAAATATTTTTCAAGCCGATTAACTAAATCTTTCATCCCGATATTTCTCTTAATGTTAAAGTATTTTTTGCACAGTAACATACATTACATTATTGTGCAAAAAATATGTTAATTTAGTGTCGAGTCTACGTTTGACCCTTTACTGGCTTAAACCTGTAACATCCTGGCTCCATGAATAATTCTTAGAATAAAAACTGTATCCCCTATGACACAGTATATGATTCGATACTTTTTATAAACTAATAAAAATGTTTTTAATTGTAAACCCATTTTAAATAGAGAGGTTGACATTTAATTCCTCACTATATATACCTAAATTAAGCGATTTTTTACTCGACCTGCACCAATCTCTTGCGCATCAAGGACTT
>JAYEFW010000323.1:0-2128 GCA_034658795.1 Thermodesulfobacteriota bacterium | reverse complement strand
TTCGGCTGGAGAATAATAACGATCGTCAAAGAAATAATTTGGTGAGATACAAGATGTCCTATAGAATTATTCTATAATATAAAATTTGAGCTGGGTGGCGGTTATCTATCATTTTCTTTGACAAACACCGCTGAAAAAAAGTAACTGTTTTTTCTGAGTTTTCCTGGGTTTAATGTACCGCCGGTGAGTTTAATAGCTAAGTGTGGCGATCAAACCAAGAGATGAATTTTCAATTTTCTATGTGATTCTCCGGTAAAATGAAACATTTTGATGTGCATAGATGCGGCGAGAAGTGTTTGCCCCTAATTTTCGCATCTGACCCATCCCAAAAAGCGAATTCTCATCACTGAATTTTAAACAACGAGGTCTTTAAGATGATTTTGGAACGTTTACAAGAAGGAATTGTGTTGGGCGACGGTGGAATGATTTTTGAGCTGGAAAGAAGAGGATATGTGAGTGCCGGTCCATTTACACCTGAGGCGGTGATCGAACATCCGGAAGCAGTAAGGCAGCTTCATACTGATTTTGCCAGGGCCGGCGCTGATGTCCTTCAAGCGTGCACCTATTATGCACATCCAGAAAAGCTAAAAGACATAGGGATGGAAAACGCCCTTGAAGACATCAATAAAAATGCCGTTTTGATTGCTCGTGAAATCGCCGATACACATGGAATTCTTGTGGCAGGTAATCTCTGTAATACTTGGGTTTACGATCCAAAGGATATTTCTACGCACCAACAAACGCGAGAACAATTCGAGGCACAGATTTACTACCAAAAGGACCATGGCGTTGATTTTTTTATTGCTGAAACCATCGAATATATAGGTGAGGCCCTTATCGCACTTGAGGCGATTAGGGCTACTGACAGCCCGTCCATGATCACACTTGGATTTAAAAAAAATGATTTGACGTTGGACGGGGTTCGAATAGAAGAAGCGTTTAGGCGGCTTGAAGATGCTGGTGCCGATATCGTTGGGATAAACTGTTTTCGTGATCCGGAAAGAATGCTGCCGTTCGCCGAACGAGTGAAAAATAGCGTGTCCTGCTATGTTGCCACACAACCGGTAGCGTTTCGGTGTACGGAAGACCGACCGTATTTTCAAATTCAGGAATACGACGGTCGAGTGGCCTTCCCTTTGGAACTGGATCCCTTTGTGTTGACGCGCAAGGAGATGGCCTCTTATGCGTTGAAGGCAAAGAAGATTGGAATCCAATACATCGGTTCATGCTGCGGTTCGGCTCCCCATCATATCCGCGCAATGGCTGAAGCCTTGGGGAAAACAACTCCTAACAGCCGATATTCCCCACAAATAGAATTGCATAAAATAATCGGGGATGCTGCTCATACAAAAGAAAAAGACGCACGCATCCTATGTGAGCAGCGCTATGGCAAGTCTCAGTGTCATTTGATTGGACAAGAAAAGTGACTGTACGACCAGTAGTTTTTTTGCAAGATTGGGGTCAGGTCTTGAAATATAAGACTTTTCAAGACCCTTAAACGCACAAAGATTTACCGAAAGGAAATATTGGCTAAAGACATTTCCGCCTAAAGGCGAAGGTTTATACCCTACCCCGGGGATGGGAAGCGGGACGCCCTTAAGATTCTAAGTTGACAATTTATTAGGAAAGTAATAAATGTAAATACATGCTAAGATTGGCGAGATTAGATGCCCATCCGGCAAACCTGAAGGCGAAGCCGATGGCGGACAGGCTTCTGGAGTGATGCTCAGAGTAGTCAAATCCACATTCACTGACTGAGGTTCATTGATTTGGCGACTTATTTTCTTTAAGATCTATCCCGACTGGCAAAGCAATATCTGAAATCTTTTCTTTCGCCTTCTGAACCACATCCTTTGGAAACATGCGAAGCTCAGATGTATTAAACTGATGAAAAAATGGTGTCAAGTCTACTATTGAAAAAATGGGGTCAAGTCTACTATTGACCCATGAAAGATAAAATGTTATATGTTACAACATGTCACGTCCACTTAGAATAGAATATCCCGGAGCATGGTATCATGTAATGAACCATGGGAGACGGTCCGAATCCATTTTTTCAGATAAACATGACTATTTAATGTTTATTGAACTGCTGATTGAAGTATCTGTGCGGGCTTGCGCGGCGGGC
>JAYEFW010000322.1:0-2139 GCA_034658795.1 Thermodesulfobacteriota bacterium | reverse complement strand
CTGAACCCACGACAGGATTGCTCGTGACCGCAACTATCCCTCTCATTTCTTTCAGGGCATCGCTGACAGTTATGCAGCGATCCTGATTCTTCATCAGGAAACTCTTAACCCGCATCCTGCCGGGTATTGAATGTCTGATTCTGTAATATGACAAAGCCATGTTACTCTCTCCCTGACGTTGCTGATTGAGGTAACTCGTGCCTGCATATAACATGCAGGCACGAGTTACCGGATATGCACAGACAGGATTTTTTAAAATTCTATTGCCAGTCTGACAAAGGCACAGAACTCTCCTATTTCATATCAAGCGTTTGAACCCAGATAACCGCATCCTGGGAAAGTTCCTTGCCATTGTATTTCTTTGCCAACATCAATCCCCTTTTTTGTCAGTTCCAGGTACTCATATTTTTCATAATCAATTAATTCTCTCTTGCTAAGGGTATTGAGCATACTTGTAACCGTGGGCATCTTTACGCCAAGCCTTTTGGCAATATCCTTTACCCTGACAACTCTTTTTTCTTTGCCCAGATTAAAAATAGCCTCCAGATAATCTTCCATGGCCGGTGTCAGAGGCTTTTTTGAAATATCGTCTTTATTTTTCATAACCACCGTCTTATTAAAAAACTAAAACTATGTTTGAAATATCTAATTATCTCTTGAAAAATTCCAAGTCAAGCTTTTTTATTATTTTATCGCCCCTTAAGAATTATGAAAAACGACATATTCAATAAGATATCGCCAAGTGAGGCTTTAGAAATGTTTGAAGAATCATTAGAGCCATTCCTTATGAACGGTGACGAATTAAAAGTTTTTTACAAAATCATCAAAAAAAAGCTTGACAAGAGTTTTTGCTATGTTAGAAGTATCTAACTTATTTTGTTTAGTCTAATTATAATTTTGTTTATATAAGACCATGAAATAACAATCATTAAACCATTTGGTTTTCTTATCAATTTTAACGAGCCTCTTATTAAAAACAGCATCAAGACAATTATATTATAATCCTGCTGTCTTTGTGCCTTAGTGGCCGAACTATTAGAATTAAAAAAGTAAAAGAATGTCTTACGGTTTTCGCTTTCTATCATGCCTTTTTTTGTTTCAACCTAAGTTGGGCGATTTTTTGCGAAGAAATGTGCCGAAATTTTGATGCAG
The DNA here is from genome assembly GCA_034658795.1 of Thermodesulfobacteriota bacterium. Classification (GTDB taxonomy): domain Bacteria; phylum Desulfobacterota; class Desulfobacteria; order Desulfobacterales; family ETH-SRB1; genus B13-G4. Next base: position 987 of record JAYEFW010000322.1, on the reverse strand, counting down.
CAAGGTTTGCGAAAAACGCAGGCATACCAATGGATATGTCGAGACTTTTCGCAAGCCCTTGATGCGCAAAAAATTGGTGCAGTTCGAGTAAAAAATCGCTCAATTTAGGTTCAAAGATATTGAAGGGGAGGAATATCAATGCAGGTTACTAACATTCAAGCCCGCAACGACAGGCGTAATCGCAAACTGAGGCCGGTGCAAAAACGAACATCAAAAGCAGAGGATTGTCCATTGTTCGATCTTTGCGGAAAACGTATTCTTATTGTAGGCGGAATAACCAAAATCAAGACATTTTACCGCCGGGCAATCGAAAAAAAAGGCGCTGTCTTTGAATATCATGATGGTTGGGGGAAACATGGCCTGGAGGGACTGGTCAGGCGCTCGGATATGGTCTTGTGCCCGGTCAACTGCAATAGCCACAATGCCTGTTTAAACGTTAAAAAGCTATGCAAAAAATATTGCAAGCGCGTCCAAATGCTCCCCAGCTCCAGTTTGAGTTCTATTTCACAGGCATTATCAAAAAGTGCAAGAACGAGTTAACCGTCCGCTGAGTGAACGTCTGAGATACGCACCAGAAAATCTATACCTCGGAAGGTTATAAATTGCGGTTTTTTTCGGTGAGCATTGAGCATCAAGAGCAAGGCGCGAAGGCGCGAAATAGCAAGCTATTTCAAGCCTGAGCAACACAGCTATTAATGTTCAGGGCCAGCGAAAAATCGTAAGTTGTGGCCTTTCGAGGTATAAATAAACTGAAAAATGTGAGGTTTAAGATGACGACGATACAACTGGAAGCTTATATAAAAGAGCAATTTAACATGGAACTATATAAATTTATCAAACAGAAAGTAGAGGTGGAAAATCTTTACAATTACGAGCTGGCCTGCATTTTAAATGTAAATGGATCATTGATCGGAAAGTTGAAAAAAACCTTTGAAATAAAAAAGGCTGCCAAATTTCTAAGGCGGTTTGAACGAACTTACGGTGCGG
>JAYEFW010000321.1:0-9535 GCA_034658795.1 Thermodesulfobacteriota bacterium | reverse complement strand
TAATTTCATAATGAGTTTTTGCAACACTCTATCGGCTGAAAATGAGCTTCAGGTATGATACATTCAAAACAGGAAACTGTTTGAGCGCATTAGAGATCGTTAAAAAAGAACCTTGCAGGATCTTGTTATTCTTAAAGGCTTGCTGAATTGCAACTATTATCTTCCATTCATGGCAGGTTCTTTATTTACGATATTTTATGCGTGAGTTTTTCATGATTTGAATGTATCATACCTGAAGCGGATATATTTTTAAAAAGCTGTATAGACTTTCAGATAAATAATTTCACTGCGTTATCAGTCGTCGACGTATAACTAATACGCCTTCCTCCTTCTGGCCTTGTGAAATTAATTATCTGAAAGTCTATAGCGCTATAAAATTAAAGAGTTTTTATGTGAGATAGTAAAATGAATCCAAACAGACTTCGCATAGCTTCCGGTGTAGGCCAGCTTGATCGTTTATTAGGGGGGCTTTTTATCGGAGATAATGTAGTATGGTATGACGATGCCGGGAGTCTGGCATCGGTATTTTGTTTAAATTTCATACAAGCATCACAGGCTCAAAATAAACCTCTCATCTATGTCAGCTTTGATCGCTCTCCAAGAAATCTTTTAGAACAATTAGGCTCTCTGGCCGAATATGAAAATCTGACTATTCTGGACTGCTTTACACATGGCAAAGGGGACGGCTCCGAGGTCTTTTCTAATTTCTACAATAAAAAATCAGAATGGCCATGTCAAATTGTAAGGGTTGAAGAACCGAGAAATGTAGACAAGGTAATGGATGCATTCTATGGTATTCATGAAAATCTGCATGGAGACGTAAGATTTGTCTTTGAAAGTCTTACTGGAATGCAAGAACTATGGGAAGGAGAAGAGCATATTATAAACTTTTATTCACATTCCTGCCGCGCCTTTATGAGCTAAACACCATTGCATATTGGATTATTGAGAAAAAAGCTCATTCCCCACGTATCAGAGCGCAAATCAACCAGACAGCGCAGGTTGCAATTGAGCTGTCTGTAAAAAGAGGAAAAACATCTCTGACTATTCTTAAGGCGGAAAGACGTAATATCGACACACTTAACAAGCCATTTAACTACTGGAGTAAAGACCTTAATATTACATTTGATTCAGAAATACGCTCAAAAAGCGGAATAGACCTGGGAATACGCCTGAAGGAACTTCGTACAAAACGAGGGTTATCACAGACGGAACTTTCTAAACTCGTTGGTGTAACTCCAAGTACAATATCACAAATTGAAAGTGACTTGATATATCCATCACTTCCGGCTTTGCTTAAAATAGCGGAAGTTCTTTCTGTTGAGATAAGTTCATTTTTTCAAGGATCAGCGGATGTTGAAAATCGTGTAATCTTTCCATCGGGTGAAGCTGTTGAGATAAAATTTCCTGATTTGCCAGAAGGAAGCATATATGCAAAACTTCTAACTCCTGTGGATTTCGACCCAAAAGCTGAGCCATACCGAATTGAAATACCGTCCGGTAAAAACTTGCCATCCCATTTTTTTATTCATAAAGGTGAAGAGATAGGATATCTATTGTCAGGAAAATTGCAGATGAAACTGGGGAAGGCAGTTTATAGTGTTCGTGCCGGTGATGTGATTTATCTGACATCTGAAATGCCTTCCCAATGGAAAAACCCGGGACCAGGATTAGCAAGGTTGTTATGGTTGAAAATCAAATAGCTTAAATTGTAATAATTCACCACGGATTTTCACGGATTTTCACTGAATTATCAATAGATCCACTCTCATGCGTAAAGCCGCCCTTACTTGTTGTTTACAATTTTTAGTGAAACTCCGTGTCTTTCTCGTTCCTACGCTCCTGCGTAGGAATGCATACCTGCTTCATGTTCCCACGCAGTAGCGTGGAAAAAAGGGAAATCTTCAAAAGATGACCCCATAATTCTCCTCTACCTTCTGTTTTTTTCAACCGTGAACCGATAACTGTAACCCGTGAACGGTTACGATAAGTTTAATACGTCCCGCTTTCCAGTTTTAGCCGGCGCTCTCTGTACGTCCCGCAAGTCATCCCCGCCAATACTACTTTCACCATCTGAACTTTCCTCCCTGGTTATATCCCAATGTCATCAATTAGGATGCCATCCTTTTTTATTTCCCAGACCAGAGGATCATCTTCAACAAAATTGCCTATCGTAAATGGAATCGGTTCAATGCGGTTATCAATTTTACCGGCAATCCTGGCCAGTTTTATTCCTTCTTCAAAACGGTCCTCAGAAAAATCGGATGATATAACGGCCACGTCTATATCGCTAAACTTGCTGCTGCTGCGCTTTGCATATGAACCAAAAAGATAAGCAAAATCAACAGACACACCGCTTTCCTTTAATTTAAACAGAAACTTTTTAACTTTCTTAACTATCAAATCATCGATTTCAGCCATTTAAAAATATCCTTTATTTTCTTAAGTTCATTTTCAGTAAATTCTTTTGTGCATTTTTTTCTAAAGCTTCTTTTTTGATCAGGGTATCGCGATTCCAGATTGAACCTTGTAATTGTTATCAATTTTTCTGTTTGGTCATCTGTTAATTTTATATCCAGCATTTCCGCAAGTCTTTGCAGGTTGTGGATATAAGGAGCATGTTCCCCTTTTTTTAATACAAAAAGCCCTTTTAACAGTTTTTCAATTGCAAGATGACCGAAAAATAAGGAATAAGAGTAATCATTTTTTTCATAAAGATGATCGGCAACGTTCAGCGCTTCTAATGCTTCTTCAAGCCAGTATTTTTTAATTTCCTGAACATTGATTTTCTTTTTTTCATCGTTACTCATCATAACCTCTCAATATCAATATATGTTTCAAGTAAAGTTGCCATTACCTAAAATATGGAATAGCAAAAAATAATTAAACCGCACGCTATAGCCGGTCAGTTGTGCACGATTGGTTAAACTTTCCCCTTACAATTATCCAACATAGCCTGCCTGATGAAATCATCCTTGCTTTTATTTAATTGGGGTCAACTACGCTCTTAAGTTTAATTACCCCGTCAACTTATAAACTAATGTCCCGCAAGCCCCACTTTAACAATGCTTCTCCATCCTGTGTTATGATATATTGTTGTGAGGGACTCTTCGGTTTGTCCGGTATGGTCATGGAGATACAATTTGCCTCAAGGAGTGGACGCATGTAATTGTTCATAAAGGTCTCACGGTGCTTTAGTTTCATAAAACTCATTATTTCCTTTAATAACCTGGCTTCACGGCAATATTTGAGAAGTTTTACCTTGTCCGCATCTTGTACGATTCTTGTCCGGTACTTGTCCGGTACTTGTCCGGTCCGCTATCTTTTTTCTAAACTGGATTTGAAATGCATGCCCAACTTCCTGCAAGACAAGTTCAATTTCAGGATAGTATTTAAGCGCCTGTTTTATTTTTTGAATTCCAGTTCCCCATGCTTCAATAATCTTCAGATCCTTGAAAATCGGCGCCAAAATTCTGTTCCTTATCTCGGAGCGGCCGGTTCCAAGCTCTTCAATGGATATTCCCAATTGTCTTCACGAAAGACTTCGCCAATTTTAGAACCCAGCCGTGTATTCTTTTTGACAAATGCAATGCATGGTTCTACGCAAGCATGAATGGGCCCGTCAACAGTTGCCTGGTCTATAAATACCTGTGTGTTTGTTCCCTTGAAGCGCGCACATTCGATTTTTGCGTTGGGGAAAAGCTGTTTACGTTTTATTGAATCGCAAAGCAGTATAGCGGCATGGGTAGGATATAGCTGCTCGTGGTCGCAATGAATTAATCCGAGGTTTTTAAGTTTTTTTTGTGTTAGTGTACGACCCGTTGCTGCTTTGTAATCCTTCAAAAATGTTTCCAGGCTGATTTCCTTCATTTTAACATGTGTTGCAGGCACAGCATCAAATGAAATATTCATCCGTTGTCTTTCAAGCTCCTCAATTGTTTCAATAGATGCCAGCTTGTTGGTTGAACCGATTCTGATATAGGTTCCCTTGTGTTTGCCTTTTGATTTTAAAAAATATGGTTTATGTGAACCAGGAAAGATTTCGACAACCAGAAGAGTTTTATCCTGTACAGCCTGTATATAAATTTCGGGAATAATGTTTGGCGAACACTTACTAAAAATATGATTGGCTATCTGTTCCTCAAGGGCAAACAGCTTAGTTTCGGGGATGACAGTATTATTCCGGGCTCTGTTCATACATCCTCCACCTCAAACATCAAACGCTTAAATTCTTCTTCGATAAGCCTCACTTCCCATGTTTCATCGGGCATATTTGTCTCCCTATGGCCTGCGCAGGAGATGCCCATGTGCTGCTTGATAAATATGCCAATACGGGAATTCTTCCTCATTTTTCCCTTTATCCTTAAAATTATTCAAAATAGCCTGCCCTGTGAAATCATGTTTGCTTTTATTTAACTGGGGTCAACTACGTTCTAAAGTTTAACTACCACGTCAACTTATTAACTGATGTCCCGCAAGTCCTGATGTACGTCCCGCAAGTCCTGATGTACGTCCCGCAAGTCCCTTAAGTAGTGAATAATACTATCTTATTCATTATTCAAGATGACACCAGGTACTGTCATCATTTATGACAGCGCACAAACAGGCATTTCATCCCATGTTTTATTTAAAAGAGTCCGGCCGTTTTTCTTCTTACGCACACCACCCCATTGTTTAAAAAAGAACGGAACATTGTATTTTACGCATTGTCTTTTTATTTCAAGCACCCATTCTTCCTTCATTGGTCTTGCTCCAGGACCGGATTCTCCGCCAACAATAACCCAATCTATTCCTTTAAGATTAACTTTTCCAATATTCCCGATTAATGGCTCAAATGATAAAAATTTTACATTTGCTTTTGCTTTTCGTAAATCGTCTATTCTGAATTTATAATCTGCATTTTCAACAGTTACTCCCATCCAGATATGTTTTGCCCATGGGATTTCCGAATTCAGCTTAAGCATTCTCTCGGATCGTTTGGTTAATATTTGGTATAAGTGCCAGTCTGCTTTATTCATTACGTCAAACAATTTAAGGATAAATGCTTTCTGAACTAATTCGTGGAAAATGTCACTCATGGAATTCACGAAGATGGTTTGAGGTTTTTTCCATTTCAATGGCAGCTCAGTTGTAAGTGGGTGAGTAGTTACTTTAAAGCCGTTACGATAATTTTGCTGTCCCATAGCCTTTAATCTTTTAGCCATTCTTTCGGCGTAGCAGTTTTTACATCCCGGGCTTATTTTAGAACAGCCTGTAATGGGGTTCCACGTGGATTCTGTCCATTCAATAGATGAATTTTTTGACATTATTGCCTCTTTAAAATATCCTGTGCAATTTTTATTGCGGTTTTTGCGCCTCTTGGACTACCCGATGCAAAACACAGCAAATATAATGGATTATTTTTTGAATTGCGGAGTAATAAAGGATTTTTAGCAACACCGGCGAATATAGATTTAAGTCTTTTTACAATAAATTTGCTTATTTTATTAAAATCAGTGTCTTTAACTGTTTTTGTTTCACTACCAAACAACGTTGTCTCTTGGGTTTCGCTATAAAAAGCCTCTTTCCATTCGTTTGTTCCAAAAATGCTATCTAACTTTGCTTCCCACGAAGCGGGCATTTCACTGACATCTTTTTTAAGAAGTCTATTTACACCAATACCAAAAGGGAAAAGATACCATAAATCTATAGCTTCTGTGTTTGCAATGGCTTTGATTGTTTCCCAATTAACCTGCATTCCATAGGGATCAAGAAATAATACAGCGCGGTTATTTTGCCACTTATAATTGTTACAGCGGTCTATTATCCAACTGTTTGCGTCTGTGTTGATTAAATCAATCTTTTTCTCTTTGTTTCTGAATTCCTCTTTGAGTTTCAGCAATTCTGCAAAATGTTTTCTTGATTTTTCAATAAAGATATATTTGTCAAATTCCGGTTTAATCTCCAAAGCAATTCGGGCTGAGCCTTTTGAATATGCTTCAATCTCTTTTATATCATTTTGCTGGAACAGGAATATTTGGTCATCAGTTTTATTCTTTTTTTCTTCTATGTATCCGGTACCGGCAAAGGCATCAATATAAGCGAACCGAAAGTTTTGCTTATTCATAATGGTAGCATAAGCTTTCAGGTATTTTTCTACCCGTTTGAGTTTTTCTTCTGTCCAGCTACCTCCAAATTTATGTGTTTCTATCATTTGGCTTTTTCTCTTTTGTTTTTAGGCTTTTCGCTTTTATTCACAATTCTCAATTAATTCCCTTCCACGATTTTGATCTTGGAGCGTATAGAGGCGTATTAAACTATTAAACTTTCGCGGTGTGAAGAAAAAATAAGTTGATAAGTTTAATGCGTCTCTTATGTTGCGAGTTTTCCTAACCCATTGAAAAAACAAATGGATACTAACCAAAAACTTATGCGTCAAGATTTGCTATAATAACAAAGAGTTACGGAAAGCCCGCAACATAATAATATTATTAGCAGTCGGGTTCCTACTTTTTTAAAATCCATCTACCTAATGCTTTTAACGCGAACTCTCGCATATATATTAACCAGGCTCTGTCTTGGTGGCCAGCGTCACCAAAAGAGAAACCAAATGGAACTAATGTCTCTCTATGTTGACCTTTTCTACCATGAGCGATGCTATTTCTTCGAAGGTATATACAGTCGCGTAGATTATCAGCCGTTGCCTCACGAATTAAGCCATCCCTTTTTATGTTGTCTAAATCTTTTTGCTCTACTATTTCTCCAAGCACTTTTCTTAAAGACCAACGATCTTCTCTATCTGTTTGTAGGCGTCGAATTTTTTTTAATAAGGTTTGGCTGTCGATAGTTATGTCTTTTCTCCAATCCTCAATTCTATGTTTTAAAACATCATCAAAGCAGGATTCTAACACCCTGTAATAGTATAAAAAAGCAGGAATAGGTTCACTCTCGTCCGCGCGGTTAAGGAAGGCTATTGCCTCTGGTCTGTCTGTATCTTCAACATCTACCACGTTTCTTTTCTCATCTAACTCTTCTGGGCTTTCCTCCAATTTCGGGGCGTGATCTATCTCAAATAAAGGCCAAAAGGAAAAACGCAACCCCTTAAAATGCTTTCGGAAGTGGAAAAGAGCCAGTTCTGCTTGTCCGGGAACGGCCTCCTTTTCAACTCCAGATATAACTAATGTTACTAAAGTATCCGGATCAGGAATGATAGGGTTAACCTCGGCCATTGGGCCTGATACGAGTCTTTGAAATATAAGTGATCCATAACCTATACTTGCGTTAATTCCAGAAATAGTTCTTATTCTAAAAAAATCTTCCTCGCTTTTTTCCTCCACAGGTGGGGGAATACCAATGCATCGAATGAACAGCTCGGCAACTCCTTTTCCTCTAAAATAAATGCCACCATCCTCAAAAAAAAACATTCTATTCTTTTTAATAAACTCATTTGCTTCTTCAATCGTGGTTACTTCATGCAAACCTACCAAATAACCATTCGTTGCGCGCCAATCAATTCCAAGCCTTTTATCATTCCACCTAAATGATTTGTCATCTTCCCGGTCAAGTGATATCCAGTAGCTTGTTTCAGGAGCTTGGCCAAAAAGTTCAGTCAGAACTGTTTGACCATCCATATCTTTGAGATCATCCGGGTAATAAACCATATTAGCTTAACCACCATTTGAAATAATTTCAGCCCATTCCCTAAGCCCTGATTCTCTCCCCTTTATATATACTCTTCTAATCAATCGATAAAGGCGTTGCTGTTCTTCAATACTCATTCTTTTATAGGCGGTAATAGCCTTTCTTGAAATATCACGTTTTGATTCTCTATCATCATTTCTCAATACGACTTTGTCTCCTAAATATTTTTTAATAAATTTGATTAAATCGGCCTTTTGGGGAAGGAAGTTTGAGTCCTGTAAGATCGCCTCCAATTCCCTTTTTGAATGATCCTTGATGATGGCTTTGGCCTCACTGGCTTTGCTTTTTGTGGATTCAATTTGAATTGGGAGTTCTTTCTGCCCAACAAGTTCATTTTTCATCTCTGCAGGAGAGTCACTCGCTAACATCTTTAAATTATTAATGATAGCGAGTAGGCAGCTCCTTTCAGAGCCTTTGTAGGCTGAGTGTATATGGTCTTTTGCTTTTATGTAGATCTCAGAGTCGTATTGCTCTAAGATTTCTAATATTTTTGTAATTAAGCTATAGACGTCTTTAACCCCTTCTAGTGTACTCATCATAATTCCTTTACTTTATCTTGAAATTCATTAACTAAATTTTCTATTTCAGTAGCATATCGGCTAGAGGGTTGTGTACGAAATATTGGCAGAGTCAGTTTGGAACTCCAAGTGAACTTTGTCGAATAAGACATATAGTTATCAAACACATTGTACCCAAATTTTTTTGCTTCCCTACGAACATCTCTTTTGCTTTCACGTGTCATTGTTAGGCGTTTATCCACCATGGTATAAACCAATCCAAGCATAGATATTTCATTCATCCATTCCGCCCTATTCACATACTTTGTGTACATTTTTGTCATGACAGTGTGTAATAATGGCAGGCCGATTGTGGAAAGGAAATCCGGCTTCATCGGCACAAGTACAGAATGGGCGGCCTCAAAACCAGATAGTAACATGCTGGAGACCGTAGGTGGACAGTCAATCAATACAATATCATAATTATGGCCAACACTTTGTATAAACCATCTAACTTGATCGTACTGGGGAAGTGTTTGCGATGAAAAAGCCAGCAAACTCAATTCAAGCTTTGAAGCTAACAGGTCAAGATAACCATGACTTCCCTTAAAGATTCTCTGAATGAATTTATCAGAATCTTTTATAGGACTTATTTCAGTTTTTCGGTTCGCTATATTGAATTCATCATATACTTCCAATATTGTTTTTTTAGATGCACCACCGGATAAATAAATTTTCCTGTAAGTGCCTTCTGATATAAGATATTGTGTCGCATTAGCTTGAGGGTCAAGATCTATTAACAGTACTCTTTTATTTAAAAAATAGGCCAATCCATAAGCAAGATTTACGCAAAGAGTCGTCTTGCCAACGCCTCCCTTCAAGTTTACAACTGAAACTACTTCGGGATAGTTTTCAATACCAAAAGTCATTTGGGCAACCCCATTATTGATAGTGTTTAGGCCATTCTCTGTACGTTTCAATAAAAACAAACGGCATTGATACTAACTTTAACTTATTTTGTCAGTTAACCCATGCTAAATGTTAATAATTCGAAAATAAGAGTATCTATTTTTAGGGTAATTTGTCAATAATGTTATTGAACAATGGGAAGCTATAGAACGTCCATAAATAAATAACTTGCTATAGCAACTGATAGTTAAGCCCTTTAGCAATCTTTTTCCTCTATTTACAGCTTATCCTGCTCCTGACTGGCTCATTTCTAATTGTTTCGCTAACCCATCTTTGCGAAAAAACACCGAGAAATAGCATTTTTTGAGCATATTTTATGGCACCACAAAATATTATCCTAATAAAATTAATCTATTACGAAACGAGTTTGCATAATTTCTCAATGTAGT
>JAYEFW010000320.1:0-2154 GCA_034658795.1 Thermodesulfobacteriota bacterium | reverse complement strand
ATAACTCATAAAATAAGGCAACCTGATCGTCATTTTGACACACATACGCCACAATCATGGTTCCAACCGGCCAATATTCATCAAAAAAGCTAAAATATTAATTGCTATAATAGAAATTTAATGTTAATTAATAATACATTATGGATAAAAGCAAACCGGCCAACGAACCGGCCAAAAAAAGCAAGAATCCCGCTTATTATCTAACGCCTTTTCTACCCGGGAATAGCAATATAGGCTCCTTAAAGGATATGGCGCAGGAAATCATAGCGGCATCCGCGGGGCTGGAGGGCAAGGTGGCCGGAGAGACCGCCATTGTGCTTGGTGACCAGCTCCGGCTCATCAACAGCTATTACAGCAATCTTATTGAAGGCCATAAAACAACTATCCCTGACATCAGCATGGCCTTACAAAAGAAATTTTCTAAGGATCCGGAAAAAAAATATGCGCAGGAATTGTGTGCCGCCCATGTAGAAACCGAAAGGCGTTTTATGGAACTTGCAAATACGCAGCAAAACCTCAATATCTGCGGCCAACAGTTTCTGTCTGAAATTCATGCAGCGTTCTATGCCAACTTACCGGAAAAACATCTGTACACCCACACCCCCAAAGGGTTTTCCAAGGCGCCGGTCAATCCTGGCCAAATTCGGGATGTCAATGTCTCCGTGGATGGCCGGTCACTTCATGGGCCGGACTATCAGGATTTGCCGGCATTGCTCAAAACCTTTGCCCAAGGCTATAGCCCGGATCAATTTCATGGTGACGAACGTTTAATCGCGATGGCGGCAAATCATCACCGGCTGACCTGGCTGCATCCATTCCGGGACGGAAACGGCAGGGTTGCCCGCCTTTTCTCAGGGCTATATCTCGCCAGGACAGGCGTTAACAAAAGCAATTTGTGGTCTTTGTCCCGAGGTTTATCAAGAAATAAAAAGCAGTATATGTTTGAGCTGTGGGCCACTGATTCCCCGGATGAACAAAATGGTGCTCACTATTTTGATGATGACCTGCTGGCAGATTTTTGCAGATTTTTCTTTGAAATTTGCCTGGATCAAATACGCTTCATGGAAGGCTTGCTGCGGCTTGACCAGATCGAAACACGGATCGACTGGTATGTGGAAACGCGGGCCAAACATGATAAAAAACCTTTGCGGCTTGAGGCGGCAAGATTACTCAGAGCCGTATTTATGCGGGGCGCCATACCAAGAGGCATGGCCGTTGAAATCCTGAACATGAGCGAGCGCAATGCACGCCGAATCGTCAGCGCGCTGATCAAAGACGGTCTTTTGCAGTCACAAAGCCACCGTGCGCCGTTAACGATCGGTCTGCCGATTGGTGTTCTTCCCTATTACTTTCCTGATCTTTACGACCCCTCAGTAATTGGTGATGAGTATATCATCTGAATTGAGTGATTGTTGAGTTTGCCGGAGATGCAAGGCGCAGGGGATGCAGCTATCGCCTACTATCGCAAGATCGGCCAGCTCCCGCAGCTTTTTACGAATTGATTTTGCATACTGATAAGTTATATTTTATAATCATTTCAATATATTTTAGAAATTTATACTTTTATGGATGTATACCACATGTTTCTTCAATAGCATCTGCATAAACAGATGCCAACTGATGTGCTGATCAAGATGTGAGACGCTCTTCTTCAGTTTTTTTGTCTCCTGCATTAATATTTTAGTGATAATCTCAAGTTAAACTTTGAATTTTCACAAAATAACCCAACCTCGCAACATGACGGCTCTTTTTTTTCTCTACATTCCATCGCAACCCAAAAAAGAAAAAGGCCATTAAAGAATTCATATCTCAACAGCTCTTATCGTTACTTTTTTTAATAAAAATCAGTACCTGTTATTCACTGTTCAAGACACGACACCAAGCTTCACTCCTGTTTGGATGTCCCCCTGGTTTCCTAACCGGAAAAGGGCCTTATGATAAATATCTTGACAGCATTTTTTTCACAAACTATAACGAATTCAAAAAATTGAATATTTTTTCGCTGTCCTCAAATTTTAGTTTCTTATTTAGCAGCCGAATATATAAATATAAGCAGAAAACCAATCAACTCTGGGATAATGTCTTATGAAAGTAGATTATAATTTTATTACCTTAGTTGCTTTAGGAAGCTTTAATCCTGCAATAGTTTCTCCA
>JAYEFW010000319.1:0-2155 GCA_034658795.1 Thermodesulfobacteriota bacterium | reverse complement strand
ATTGATACGCTTTTTGCAGAGGATGAACATAAATTTCGCTCTCTAAAGCACGAAAGCTCACAAGCCCCTTTTCCGGCAACAGTCGGCGGAGATGATAAAGAACTGCCTTCCAGGATCATAACAATGTCGCACGATATAATTGAAGCATTCTGTGCTATTGAAGATATTTGCAAAGCGCAAAAAAGGGCAAATATTCCGCTTGTTATTCCCTTCGATCCCACTATCAGGGGAATGGAAGCGCTTTCGAAAAAGGTGCGCTGTTTTGCCGGAATCGAACACGGCGTGGTCTTTGACTATTTTGAACTCTTTGAAACCCTTGGTTTTCGTGTAATCGTAGCTCCTATGCCTAAAGGAATTGAGAGTTTTTCATATTATGACCCTTTAAATCAGAATGCTTTCTTTTTTTTGACGGCAAGGCAGAATCCTGAACGTCAGCTTTTTTGCCTGGCCTGTGAATTAGGAAAGGTCTTAATCCTGACTCACACGATACAGCAAGGTGTTGACCTGTTTCAAACCAATGCCGCATCTGATTCATCAGGCGAAAAACCGTTTACAGCACATCGTGCGGCAAGGCGTTTTGCCGCTACCTTTCTTATGCCCGCAAAAGCTGTGAGCGATACTGTTGAACAATTAGGTATTCAAAAAAAGCACTGGTCATATGAACTTTTGCTTCGCATTAAACATCGCTTTGGTGTTTCTGCAGAGGCATTTTTATACCGTTTAAATGAACTCGATTTAATCGATCCCTCTCTGGTTCAACCGCTTAAAGATAGAATTCATAAATATTACGGCAAAACGGACTTTGGCGAACCCGATCTTTCCAGAAGGCTTTTAACCCCCAACGGCCGTCTGTGGGATCTGGTATTAATGGGAAAAGAATCAAAAGAAGGACGTGAGGAAGTGCTTGAAATTGAGAAAGTATTGAAAAAGTGGATGGTGGTCAGGAAATGAAAACAGTATCGCATTACGGTTAATATCTATTTGAACGAGAGGATATCATGATGATGTCAAAAGAACTTACAAACTCAACGATAGAACGCCAGAATGTCCTGAACAACCCATTTGCCGTCACGGAAATTCAGAAAGCAATCCATTTCCGGGGAGTTGTGTTTGATGGGTCTGTACACCTTGTGAAGGAACAGATTTCGGCATTTTTTGAAGTGGATGTTCGCACAATTGAACGTTATCTGAAAAAACATGGAGATGAACTGAAGCTAAACGGGTACGAGGTTTTGCGAGGGAAGCGTCTTAAATCATTCAAGTTAACAGTTAAAGAACAATTTGATACCGACATTGGTGTCGGTATCAAAACACAGCAGCTTGGGATATTTGATTTTAGGGCGTTTCTTAATATAGCGATGTTGCTGACCGAAAGTGAACGAGCCCGCGTGCTGCGGCAGACCATTCTGGATATCGTTATCGATACGATAAATCAGCGTACCGGCGGCAGCACCAAGTACATCAATCAGCGTGACGAAGACTTTATTCTTGCCTACTTTCAGGAGGAGAATTACCGCAAGGAATTTACCAATGCGTTGCGGGATTATGTGGATATGGGTAATTTCAAATACCCGATGTACACCAATAAAATTTATGTCAGCATCTTTCGTGAAAATGCACAAGAATACCGCAAAATACTAAAGCTGCACGAAAAAGATAAAGTTCGCGACACCTTTTATTCCGAGATTCTTGATCTGGTAGCCTCATATGAATACGGATTTGCCAAACTGCTGGAAGCCACGCATGCAAAATGGCAGCGAAAGCTGAGTTCATGGGATGTGGATCAGCTTTTTGGGGAATTTGAAGAACAGCCGCACTGGAAACCTTTGGTTGAGAGGGCCAGAAACAAGATGGCAAGCCGTGACCTGGCGTTCAGGGATGCACTTCATTTGCAGCTAAAAGAATATATTATGCCTGTTCAAGCGGATGAATTTAAACGTTTTCTTGGGGAGAAAAGCAAGGAGTTGGCAGAACGCCTGGAAGAAGCCAAAGATGTTTTTAAACGGTTAAAGGAACGCTAATAATGGAATTTGTCTATCCTACGATTGAACAGGCCGTGGAAGTACATCAGAAAACCGTTGAGGTCAGCGGTGGCGGCGCGATGGGACAATTGGATATGGGAAGGCTCGAAAGTGTTCTTTGCCATATCCAAAAC
>JAYEFW010000318.1:0-2158 GCA_034658795.1 Thermodesulfobacteriota bacterium | reverse complement strand
TCAGATCCAATTGTTAGCTGGACATCTGTCAAGGAGGTATGATGGACAACAAAGAAGAAACCCCAACACCATCAACCCGCGTAGGGCTGATTCGTGCAGTTCAGACGCCTCTTGGATTCTTTGTGCTGATTGTACTTGTAATTGAGGCCATTCTTGGGACGGTCGCAGGCGTCAGCGGCGGTTTAGACCGTACCCTGTCATTAGTTGGGATGCTCGTAATAATATTTGCTCTTGTTGCGATTGTCGCATTTATGGCTTACTATCGCCCGGAAGCTCTTAGTGGACTTCGTCCTCCTCCTTTATCTGTTCAGGCCACCGTGGTCTACCCACCCACCGAAAAAGATCGCTACAACCGGTTGTTTGATAATTTTTCAGATTGTGACTTTTATGCGTTTAACCCACCTTTTCAGGTTGAGCATGTGGGTAAAAAGATCCTTAAAGAGGCATTAGAAACTCACAAAAAACGATATGAATCAAATGTTTCAAGTCATTACCTCTTCTTTGATAAAGAGAGCCATGAAAATGCGACTCGTTTTTTCGATGAGCTTGCCAAACAAATTGGACAAGAAAAAGCTGATAAAGATATAGAGCGTATTTACTGGGCAAAAGCTCCAGAGGTGCCCGGATATACATTTTTCATAGGTAAAAAGCAGGGAAAGGCAGCGATTGTTTTATATCCCCGTGCTGTCATGGAGAATGGCATTCCAAGAGCTGTCATATATATTCTTGGAGCAGAGGATCTGCACTCTATTCTGCACGAGTTTTTCTTAAAACAATGGAACAAGGCTATTAAACATGCTGCTAACAAGGCACTACCTTCGAGCAAATCAGCACCATGATGTAATATCCATACTGCCGAACGGCCGCAGGGTCTTTGAATTCCACCCATGGGAAAAAAACTGTCGCTTGCAGACACCTATGTCTACACTGATGTTTCAATTTATGATTACCTTAAAAGATTAAAAGCTATCGGCGAGAATACTGCGCATTATAATACAATCTGGTATTATTATTAGGTGAATAGGATTAAGACTGAAGGCTGTCAGGAGGTATATTCTTGTAACCGTTCACGGTTGAAAAAACTGTGAACCGTGAACCGACAACCGTAAACTGTTAAATATTTTTGCACCATGAACCTTTTTTAATCTTCTCATTAAATTTTTTTAAAACATACTTTTGGGGAAAATCTGAATGTGAAAAATAAGAAAGAGAGCTGCTCAAAAACGAATCCTGTATTTCTTTCATGACGTTATCTTTTTCTCTCTCATCAATAAAAATTTTCTCCCTTTTCCGCTCAAAAACCAACTTTTCCCCTAAGAGCTTTCTAACTTCATCAACATTTAATGATGGGGAGACATCCTCTTTAAGCAATGAGTCGCTGGTTGGAATTTCTATCCTGGCAATTAATGAAACAAGCCACCTGTCACCAGCCAATTTCCGGGAAGCATCATATAATTTCAATTCCAGCCCGTTTTCAAGATCAATATTTTTTATTAATTTCTCTTCCATTATCATATCTTCCCATGACCTCAGCGATATTTATATCAGTTTTTAATAGTTGATTAACTACAGTCCGAATGTCGATTTTTTTCTTTTTGGCAATTTTTTCAACAAATTCGAGAACGTCATCATCTAAGTACACCGGAAGATTCAGTTTGATATCATTACGAAAAAATTTACCTCTTTCACCTTTAGAAAAATCATATTCCTCTTTCATTCTTTCAATCCTTATATTGCTTGGTTTCTTTTTTATTAGCTTTCCGACTTGAAAAAAGTCTAATGGCAACATTGCTTTCATCTTCTTTTTGAAATGTATGGCAGACAACGACCAGCCTTCCTGCATTCGATATGCCTATCGTTATCCATCTATCTTCATTTGAACTATGTTCATCGTCAAAGATTGACAATGCCTGTAGGTCTCTGAAAACAGTTGCCGCTTCCTCAAAACTTATACCATGTTTGCCTTGATTTGATCTCGCTTTATTTGGATCCCATTCAAAATTATAGTTAATCATTTTGTATCTTTCAAAACATATGTTTGAATTTTTATCAGCGAACGTGCTGGTCACCTGCTCCAAAAGCAATGATGACATGGTAAATGCGATGTTTTGCTCTGAAATGGCTAAAGTAAAAAACGCTCGGGCTTTTGGTGTCAGGT
>JAYEFW010000317.1:0-2167 GCA_034658795.1 Thermodesulfobacteriota bacterium | reverse complement strand
TTGAAACATCATATTGAAATTATTTAATTTATCCGATTAATTTTATCAAGAAAGGAAATATTATGACTTTGAGCTATAAAAGAATATTGAACATTACTCTCTGTATATTAGGATTGTTTGTTTTTATTCTTGGATGCGAAGATAAAAATAAGACAACAGCTTTGGACGAAGAGATTTCCGTTGCAGGAAATGTTACAATTTTGGATATTAAAGAAAATTACGAGACATTGAATGTTCAGAGCCCTGTTTTGGGAGCCACAATCATTGAGTCTAAAGATGTTACAAACTATACTTATTTGTTGCTCGAAGATAAAACAGGGAAGGTATGGGCTGCCATTCCAAAAACACCGGTCAAGACCGGAGATGAGATAGCAATTACCAACATTGCGGTTATGAAAAATTTTTACAGTAAAACTCTTGAAAAGACTTTTGATCTCATATTGTTTGCCGTTCCTTCAGAAGTATGTCCTTTTAATGAGTCGGGAGGTGAAATTGTTTCTGAAATGCCTTCAAGTATGATGCCCGGCAAAATGCCTCCTGCTAAGATGCCATCAGCCTCCATGCCTCATGGAGCTATGCCCGCTATTATGGGGGATAGCGCAAAGAAATCCAAGGCGGTACCTAAGGATATAAAAGTCAGCAAGGCTGTTGGAGAGGATGCTTATACAATAGAAGAAATTTATTCCAAAAAGGAAGAACTGTCTCAGAAAACAATTACAGTTCGTGCGATAGTTGTGAAATTTATGCCTCAGATTATGGAAAAAAACTGGATTCATATTCAGGATGGAACCGGTAGCGCTGAAAAAGGAAATAATGATATTGCGGTGAGCACCCTTGAAACCGCAAAAATAGGTGATGAGGTTATAATTAAGGGAACATTAGGAATAGACAAAGATTTTGGAATGAGCTGCGCTTTTGGTATGCTTATTGAGGAGGCTTCAATCACTCCCTCTCATCAATAGGTATGTATTTTTTTTCAGATGGTCCAATGAATATTTGTCGGGGCCTTTGGAGTTTCCAGTTAGGTCCATCCATACTTTCTTTCCATTGGGCTATCCAGCCCGGTAGCCTGCCGATTGCGAACATAACTGTAAACATGTTTGTTGGGATTCCAATGGCGCGCAAAATTATACCGCTGTAAAAGTCTACGTTTGGATAAAGATTACGTTCTATAAAATAGTCATCATTTAAAGCAACCTCTTCAAGCTCTTTTGCAATATCAAGTAAGGGATCGTGAATATTGAGCTTTGCAAGAACCTTGTCACACATTTCTTTCATTATTTTAGCCCGTGGATCATATGTCTTATAAACTCTGTGCCCAAAACCCATCAGCTTGTATGGATCATTTTTGTCTTTTGCTTTTTCAATTTTTGTTTTTACACTATCGCCGCTTTCGACAATTTCTGAAAGCATTTCGATAACTGCCTGATTAGCGCCGCCATGCAGCGGTCCCCATAACGCTGCGATTCCGGCAGAAATTGCAGCATAAAGATTTACTCTTCCGCTGCCAACCATCCTTACAGCAGAAGTAGAGCAGTTCTGTTCATGATCAGCGTGCAGAATCCAGAAAACACTTAAAGCCTGAACTACATCTTTGTCTATATGATAGGGTTTGACAACATTATCAAACATCATGTTGAGGAAATTTGCACAATAAGAAAGATCCGGTCTGGGATAAATAACCTTATGCCCTCTAGATATTTTATAAGACATGGCAGCTAAGGTTCTTATCTTGGACAGGAGCCTTGTGACCGTTAAGTTAATCTCTTCTTCTGAAGTCTGGAGTTCCGGATAAAAGCCTCTTAATGCATTAACCATTGATGATAATATGCCCATTGGATGAGAACCCCTTGGAAAATTCTGAAAAAATATCTGCATGTCCTCATGCACAAGCGACTGGTCATTCAGCAATACTGAAAAACGGTTGAGTTCCTTTCTGGTCGGCAGAGCACCATTTATCAAAAGATATCCTGTTTCTTTAAAACTTGAGTGTTTGGCAAGTTGTTCAATAGGGATACCGCGATATTTCAGAATTCCCTTTTCACCATCCATATATGTAATGGAACTGCAGCAGCTACCTGTGTTTGCAAAGCTGGGATCCATTGTAATCAAACCAGTGCTCTGGCGAAGATTTGAAATATCGAAAGCCTTTTCACCTTCTGTGCCA
>JAYEFW010000316.1:7413-9609 GCA_034658795.1 Thermodesulfobacteriota bacterium | reverse complement strand
GGCAAATCAATGACTTGATTGTAGATTTCAGGGGTGTATAATGGCAGTAATTCTTTCGTAAACAAAGCGAGCAAAGTTGTATGGAAAAAAATTAAAATTGGCAGCGCCGAAGGCGCATTCCTCAATTTTAGGCACTTTAATATACTTTAGCTCACTTTAGTTATGTCCGCACCGAAGGTGCGCTAACTTGAGGAATAGCAGTGATTTCTAATAAACCGTTTCTTTTGAAACGTCTTTTTGCAGTTTCTTTTGTGTTGATACTTTTCCTTATTGTAACAATGCTTCTGGGAATTTCAATTGGTTCCACTGGAAACGAGTTAAAGACTATTTTTCAGTTGTTGTCAGGGGAAAGAGCTGTAGATCCAATGAGAGAAGCCATAATCTGGGAAATCCGATTTCCTCGCGTGATTCTGGCTGCTCTGGTTGGGGCTACTCTTTCCCTTGGGGGACTTGTCTTCCAGGTTTTACTCCGCAACCCTCTTGCCGAGCCATACATTCTGGGAATTTCCGGGGGTTCGGCAGTGGGCGCCATAATCGGCATCCTGATGGGTTTGTCCCGCTTCCCCGGCGTTGGATTTACTGCATTTGCCGGAAGTGTTGCCACGCTTTTGCTTATTGTTCTGATGTCTTCGGGTCAATCAATTCTTAAAAAGGATTCACTCCTTTTATCAGGAGTGATGATAAATGCTTTTTGCTCGGCAATAATTATGTTTCTTGTTTCCATGACTCAGGACGCAAGGCTTCACAATATTATTTTCTGGCTTATGGGTGATCTTTCCATGTCTGATACCAGACAGGTAGTAATACTTGCCGCAACGCTTTTCCCCTGTTTTTTGCTTCTTTTCCTGCTTTCTCATTCTATGAATTTGCTTCTTATGGGGCAGGAAATGGCCCAGACAATGGGAGTAAATATAAAGTTAGTGACAATGACTCTCCTCGTTGTTACTTCATTTATGGTGAGCGCTACCGTAAGCCATTGCGGCCTTCTGGGGTTTGTCGGGCTGGTCATACCCCATGGTTTTCGTCTTGTCCTGGGGCCCGATAACCGTGTGCTTGTTCCGTCATGCGTGCTTGGCGGAGGAGCTTATATGATTTTATGTGATTTACTGGCAAGAGTTCTTCCCGATCAAGGAGAGATTCCTGTGGGTGTGATCACCGCCATGATAGGAGCGCCTATTTTTATTTTTCTGTTAAAAAGATCCAGACAATAAACAGGGTTACGTCATTTAAGCTGATAACCTACTGAATTCACAAGAATTGCTTACTTATTCATTTTTCAATAAATTCGAAGCACGAAGCTCGAAATCCAAAACAAATACGAATGACCACAATTCAAAATTCAAAACATGGTGGAATACCATAGATATTGCATAATTGTATGATATGCTTAGGTCATTTGATATTCGAAATTAGATATTGTTTCGACCATTTTTATAAGATCGGGCGATATTCGTATTTCGGATTTTGAGAACCCAACAAACTCTAAATATTAGCAATTTAGCACTGACTTTGACGTTTCCCTGAGATAATAAATATGGCAGTTGATATAAAGAACATAAGTTATTATTACGGGGACAATCCTGTTTTAAAGAATCTTTCCTTTAATGTTCGCGAGGGTGATTTTTTTATCATAATCGGCCCCAATGGGTCTGGCAAGACCACTTTGATGAATGCGGTTTCGGGAATCCTGAATTGTCAAGAGGGCAGGGTGGAGATTTTCGGTCGTTCCATACAGAGCTACAACAGGAAGGATCTGGCAAAAAAAATTGCCTTTGTCCCGCAGATGTTTCCGGCTGATTTTCCTTTTTCCGTAACTGAGATGGTTCTTATGGGGCGTTCGCCCCATCTTGGAATGTTTGGGCTGGAAAAGGAAGAGGATATTAAACTTGCAAAACAGGCTATGAATTTTACCGAAGTTGAGCATCTTGCGCATCGAAAGCTGAACCAGCTTAGCGGGGGAGAACGGCAGCGGGTTTTTATAGCAAGAGCCATCTGTCAGGAACCGCAGGTTATACTTCTGGATGAGCCTACCGCATCACTGGATCTTGCCCATCAGGTAAAAATAATGGATTTGATGGACAGGTTGAAGCGGGAAAAAGGAATTACAATTATTATGGTATCTCATGATTTGAATCTTGCTGCAATGTATGGAGACCGGCTGCTCTTGCTGAACAGGGGGCAGGCGGTCAGTCTTGG
>JAYEFW010000316.1:0-7313 GCA_034658795.1 Thermodesulfobacteriota bacterium | reverse complement strand
TGAAAAAGCTGATTTCCGCAATACAATTTTTAACCATACTGCCTGCCGGCAAGCCAAAAATATTTGACGCCAAAGCAATGATCCCATTTTTTCCGGTGGTGGGTATTATTCTGGGACTGATGGTTGCAATTTTTGACAGCCTGGCTTTAATGCTGTGGTCGGAGCAGGTTGTTGCGGTTCTGGATGTTATATTTCTTGTTGTTTTAACCGGTTCATTTCACCTGGATGGTTTGGGTGATACTGCAGACGGTCTCTTTGGGCACAGACCTAAAGAAAAGGCGCTTGCCATCATGAAAGACAGCAGGATCGGAGTAATGGGGCTTGTTGCAATTGTCTGCGGATTGGCCATTAAATGGGGCGGCATTCTGGGGCTTGATGCTCACCGAAGTCTTCTGCTTATAATTATACCCGCCTATGCCAGGGGAGGTATGATTTTTGGAATAAAGTTTCTTAAATACGGAAGGCCTGAAGGCGGCACAGGCCATGCTTTCTTCGGGGAAACTCTGAAGCTTTCCGCTTTTTGGGGGTTACTTATTCCCTTATCCATTTCGATTTTTCTCGGTTGGACAGGGTTGTGGCTCAATTTTGTTTTTGTCATTATAACTGCATCTATTTTGCTTTATTATAAAAGACGTATCGGATGTATTACAGGTGATATGATGGGGGCTATGACGGAGGTGTTAGAATCAGCATTATTTTTACTGGTTTCAGTGGGGTTGTGAGATGATAATAGGTCACGGCGGAAATATTTATAAATTGGCGGCAAGGCTTGGGTGCGCTCCTGATGAAATTGTTGACATGAGCAGCAATGTCAACCCCTCAGGTACTATGCCCGGTCTTGTTACCTTCCTTAAGGATAACATCCGGGCTATAGAAAGATTGCCTGAAGCAGACTCCGGAACTTCGGTGAATGCTTTTGCCGTCAGGTACGATCTCGATCCGGATCTTGTCCTTGAGGGTAATGGGACGACTCAGTTTATTTATTCAATACCTCAGGCTCTAAATACAAAAAAAGCTCTTATTTTTGGTCCGACTTATGCTGACTATGCTGATGCCTGCAAAATGCAAAAAGTCGGTTACTCTTATTTAATTGCAGAAGAATCAAAATCATTTGTGCCCGATGTTAATCAGATTGAAGATAACATTTCAGAATGTGATACGGTTTTTATCTGCAATCCAAACAACCCTACTGGAGCTTTGATACCGGCATCCAATCTTGAATCGCTTTGCAGGTCACGTCCTGACATATATTTTGTAATAGACGAGTCATATATGCCGTTTGTTAAATCAGGTGAGAAAGAGAGCATGATAAGCCTTGGGCTTCCGAATGTTATCATATTGAATTCAATGTCAAAAATTTTCAAAATTCCAGGTTTGAGGATTGGATTTTTAATTTCATCAAATCTAATCATGAAAAAACTTGAGCGTTTTATGATGCCCTGGAGCGTTAACAGCATTGCTCAGGCTTCCGTGCTTTATCTTATGGAAAAAAGGGACGAAGTTGACCACTTTATAAAGAAAACAAGAGATTTTATTGAAATTGAAAGAAAAGTATTTATTAAAAGATTTAAAGATGTTTCATCAATAAAGCTTTTCCCGGGCACAACCACTTTTATTCTTGCGAGATTGCATGGAAATTATAAAGCTGAAAATATCTGCTCTTACATGTCACAGTACAAGATACTCATTAGAGACTGTTCAAATTTTAAGGGGCTTTCTGATCGTTTTATCAGGATTTCATTAAAGACAAGAGATATTAACATGATGGCGGCAGATAAGATTTTAAATTTTCTTTCCTAAAAAATTTACCACGGAACAACACGGAGTTTTACTGAAAATTGTAAACAATGAGGTAGCCGTTCACGTTCCGTGAACGCTTACTATTATTTTTATGAGGATTTTTCCTATATTTTATTTATATATTATTCCTGCAGCTTTTATTCTTGATCTAATCTTGGGTGATCCCGAGTCCCTGCCGCATCCAGTAAGATGGATGGGGAGATCAATAAGTGCCCTTGAACCTCGCTTCAGAAAATTTAATGTAAGCCTTAAAACATCAGGAGCTATCCTGTCGATATTGCTAATATTATTGACATGGAGTCTGACTTTAATATTAGTATTATCTGCTCAGATTATACATCCGGTTTTGAAAACATTTATTGAGATAATTCTTATTTATTATTGTATTTCTATTCGCTCTCTCAGGGATTCTGCAATTGAAGTTTACAGGCTTTTAAACCATGGGGAGCTCGGTGCTGCAAAGAAAAAGCTTTCATTTATTGTTGGCAGGGATGTTGAAAAACTTTCGGAACAAGGTGTTGTCATGGCAACTGTTGAGACTGTTGCTGAAAACCTTGTGGACGGAGTAATATCCCCACTTTTTTTTGCGGCAATTGGCGGAGCGCCCCTTGCAATGGCCTATAAGATGGTCAATACTTTAGATTCTATGATTGGATATAAGAACGAAAAATACCTGGATTTCGGGAAAGCAGCCGCAAGAATAGACGACTTTGCGAATTTTATTCCTGCACGGCTGTCAGTTCCCATTATAACATTAGCAGTACAGATACTTTCGGGCAAAGGCCGCCGCGCATTTAAAACAGCAATAAAAGAGGGCTCAAACCATGCCAGCCCGAATGCAGGATATCCTGAAGCAGCCTTTGCAGGAGGGCTCGGCATTAAGCTTGGTGGGCCGAATTACTACGGGGAGCGGTTTGTCTCCAAGCCTTATATCGGTGAAAATCTGGAGACGGCAGAGATGGGACATATCAAAAAAGCCTGCGATATTATGATACTGTCATCGCTATTATGGATAATCGTCCTGTGTGGTTTTTGGGTCTTTATTCAAATCCTGAACCCTGAACTATGAACTATGATGTACCCATTTCTTTCAAAATCATACAAGCACGCATATCCATTTAAGATAGGCACCACATCATATATATATCCTGATCATATTATTCCCAATGTAAAAATGCTGGCCCCTTATCTTGATGAAATTGAGCTTTTATTATTTGAAGGCAATCCCGACAGCCTGCCAACCAGTCAGGAAATCAATGAACTGGCA
This sequence comes from Thermodesulfobacteriota bacterium, assembly GCA_034658795.1. Classification (GTDB taxonomy): domain Bacteria; phylum Desulfobacterota; class Desulfobacteria; order Desulfobacterales; family ETH-SRB1; genus B13-G4. The sequence continues at coordinate 4,246 of JAYEFW010000316.1, read as the reverse complement.
CTATTGGCAGAACAGTTTGATTTAACATATAATGTTCATCTTCCCATAGACATATCGTTAACAGATATAGATCCCATTGCACGATCAAAGTCTATAAATATAATCAAAAGAATATTTGACCTGACATATGTACTTGCGCCTTCAACCTATACCCTTCACCTTCCCTGTGGTGAAACCTCCTTTGACGGTGATGGCCTGAAAATTTGGCAGGATTTTGCGGCAGCCGGCATTGAAAAACTTATTGCCACAGGAATACAAAGCCAGGCGATTTCCATTGAAACCCTGGCATATCCTTTTGAGTGGCTTGAAGAAATAATAAAAGCATTTAAACTTTCAGTATGTATTGATATCGGTCACCTTTTGGTCAATGGATTTGATGCTAAAAAAGTGTTTGATAAGCATTCAAGCAATACTTCAATAATTCATCTACATGGTATTGAAAATAAAAGAGATCATATTTCATTAAGCAAGCTACCGTTAGAGCAAATAAACCAAATTATTGGGATATTAAAAAGATATTTTGGGGTCGTGTCTCTCGAGGTTTTTTCCTTTGATAATTTGAGTACGTCTTTAACATTTCTGGAAAAACACTGGGAAAATCATATATAAAGCCTGAACAAAAAGCCATTCATCCACGACATTACAAGGACGCTTAAGGCTATAAGAAGGAAACATATCTGATATGCCCTTGCTGCCGGCCGTTTCACAAAAATACCGTAGAAAGCCCCCAGGATAAGCCCTGCCATAAAGCCGAAGAGGTGAGCCGTCAAATCAGTACGCTCTCCTCCTGAACCAAGAATACTTAGGATGGCCAGCCCCGCACCAAGGGGGAGCCATGCCTTCATTCGCCGGCCAGGCAGCCTAAACTTTTTGAAAAACTGGTGCGCAGCCAGGATGCCGACTGCTCCAAAGACAGCGGTCGAGGCCCCAATCGAAAGATGACCCGTTTTGTACAAAACAGCATTCATCAGATTGCCTAATACGCCGGTGGCAAGGATCATAAACCAGCCGACACCCCGGCCCGTGATGGTACAGACAGCAGTACCAAATATAGCGATGCCAAGCATGTTGCCCGCAAGGTGCACGGCGTTTGCATGAATCATCAGGGAGGTCACGCTTCTGTATAATTCTCCGCGCAAAATGTGAAAGGCCGATGACCCATACGTCCTGACTATGAGTTCACTATCATTGCCTGTTGTGATGACCACATGGGATGCCAGCAATATAGCAGATACCCATAGTCCCGTGAATGTTTTGCGATATTCATGACAAAGTGATTCATCTGTTGGATGAAAATCCTGGTTCTCTTTAAGGTATTGTTCGGTAGTGCTTAGGGCCTTTTCGTAGTCCGTATCATTCACCAATATATCCCACCCGTGCTTTCCTTTTCTCGATTGGTGTGAAATGCCGGATGAGGACAGTACCAGCCGGTATGTATCGACCTGATCTGCTGAGAGATGCTCAAATATTATAACCATAGAAAGGGGCTTTTTTAGGTTAGAGGAATTTAAAAAAGGTTACACAATTTTTATTTAACCTAAGTTGAGCGATTTTTTGCGAAGATATGTGGTGAGATCTTGATGCATAAGGATTTGCAAAAACCGCAGGCATACCCGTGGATATGTCGAGGATTTTTGCGAAGCCTTTATGCGCAAGAGATCGGCGCAGATTGAGTAAAAAACCGCTCAATTTAGGTTTAATTTTAAAAATAGCATATTGAAGGATAAAGGACAAAGAATTAGTTGTAGAAAACTAGGAACTGGGACGAAATAACTTCCCTAACTATGCATCACAGCTTCAGGCCACCTTTGCCCGATCTCAAATCACAAAAATATCAAAATAGCTAAGCTATTCCATCAACTTTTGTGATTTGAGATCGAACAAATTTGACCCAAATCTATGCGCCTACTTGGGGAAGTTATTTCGTCCCAGTTCCTTAGCGTAATCTGCGGATTGCGCCGCTCGGTCTTTTGTACTGAAATGTCGATAGGACTACTGGAGGTTTTTTCCTTTTTTTTGACACTGACTTCTTGTTGACAATAGGAATGCCTTGTCATATGCTGAATTTCAATTCATATCATGACAAATATTTCATCACCGATGGAGATTTAAAATGAAAAATGTCAAACCTTCAAGAAAGGAACGGGAATATTTACGCCATCGCCAAGAGATTCTTAAGGTGGCTTTGAAACTTTTCTCTGAAAAAGGCTTCCACAATGTTTCAATGCATGAAATAGCAGAAAAGTCCGAATTTGCTGTTGGAACGCTGTATAAATTTTTTTCAAACAAAGAAGACCTTTACAGGGCCATCATACTGGAAAAGGCAAAAGAATTCCATTCCGCACTGACAGGCGCCCTTGATACACCAGGAGATGAGCTGAAAAAGATCAGGGCATGGCTTGAAGTAAAAATACGACTTTTCATGGATAATCTTGAATATGTACGACTCTATTTTGCGGAAACACATGGGGCGAGTTTTAGTATCAGGGCAGGTCTGGATAGGGACATACAAGAGCAGTATAAGAAGACACTTCAAAAAATGGGAACTATCTTTGAGAGAGGAATCGAGAAAAAACTATTCAGGAAATGCGACCCGTACCTTCTTGGTGTTGCCCTTGACGGTATCTCGAACGCCTTTTTGTTTGAGCAGCTCGATCACCCTGACAAACATCCATTTGATGCAAATCTGATCCTGGATATATTTTTTCAGCAGGTTTATACCTCGCTATATGAAAAGGGAGAAATGAAAAAATGCAATACAAAGACAGTTTGAATTATTCCCGATTGATATCCCCTGAAGTGACTTTAGGCTGTATGTATAGGTGGTTGCGGCAGGCCAAAGCAGGCTCCCGCACCATTTGCCTTATTCTGCTGTTGGGCTTGCTACTAATGACGGTCTCTTCTGCCAATGCTGGCCCCCCAAGTCCGGGGGATGGGCCGCCGCCGCTGGTCAGGGTTGCGGCGGTCATCGAGCAGGACGTCAACCCGCCGGCGGAATACGTAGGCCATGTGGAGGCTGTGCAAGTGGTCGATCTGCGAGCCCGGGTCGAGGGCTTTCTGGAACAGGTCGGGTTTAAGGAGGGAAGCGATGTCCATTTCGGTGATCTCCTTTATGTCATAGAGCAGTCGCCATACCAGTCCAGTGTTGATGCCGAGAAGGCCATCGTGGCACAGTCCGAGGCGACCCTTAGCAAGGCCAGCCAACACTTGAAGAGGTTGCGGGCTGCACGGCCAGAAAGTGTGCCCGCCACGGACATGGACAATGCTGTGGCCGAGGAACTCAGCGCCCGTGCCCAACTTGCAGAGACTAAGGCGAATCTCACAACAGCGCAAATCAATTTTGGATATACTCAGATCAAGGCGCCCATCTGCGGCCGCATTGGACGTACTGCTTATACCAAAGGCAACCTGGTGAATCCTGCTTCGGGCACTCTGGCCCGTATCGTCCAACTCAATCCCATCAGGGTTGTCTATTCCATCAGCGAAAACGATATTGTCGATATCCAAATGGCCTTACGCGACGCACAAAATGGCAAAAAGAGCCCTTTCCTGACCTCACGGCTCAAACTCGCAAACGGGGTGACCATTAAGGCCTCCGGGCGCATGGATTTTGTGGACAATGCCGTGGACCCGGGTACCGGCACCATTGCGGTGCGGACGCTGTTTGATAATCCGGACGGCATGTTGCTGCCTGGGCAGTATGTTACCGTCATGGTTACCCGGAGCAAACCCAAACTGATGCCGGTGGTGCCCCAGTCGGCGGTCATGGAAGACCATGATGGGCGCTATGTTTTTGTTGTGGACGACCAGAACCGGGTGATTATGCGGCGAGTCAAGACAGGACCTGTGATTGGCGTTAACTGGGCCATGGCATCAGGTCTTAGCATCGGTGAAAAGGTAATTGTGGATGGCATCCAAAAGGTTCAGCCCGGCAAGGTCGTAAAAACCGTCACTTTAAAAGAACAGAACAGGAGATAAGGCATGTTTTCTCAAATTTTTATCGAACGCCCGCGCCTGGCCATGGTTGTGTCCATCTTTATTACCCTGGCCGGGCTTATTGCTCTGTTCAATATTCCGGTGGCTCAGTATCCTCAGATAACGCCGCCTGAAATTCGGGTTACTGCGGTCTATCCGGGCGCCAATGCCAAGGTGGTGGCCGATAATGTGGCCGCATCCATTGAAAAAGAGGTCAACGGCGTGGACAAGATGCTCTACATGTCCTCCTCCTGTTCCAACGACGGGCGAT
>JAYEFW010000315.1:0-2181 GCA_034658795.1 Thermodesulfobacteriota bacterium | reverse complement strand
CGTGCATCTCCATCTGCTATTTGTATAAGATATGCGAGAGCATCTTTTGATAAAACAAGGTTTAAGTTTCCAAGACCTCTTTCTTTGTCTTTAAGCGCTCTATTAATTATGGCATGGATATCATCCTGCGAAAAAGTCTTTAAAACAATTACACGGCATCTTGACAAAAGGGGCGCTATAACTTCAAAGGAGGGGTTTTCAGTTGTAGCTCCGATCAGGGTTATCAGGCCATTTTCTACGTGATGAAGGAATGCATCCTGCTGCGCCTTGTTGAACCTGTGTATTTCATCTACAAAGAGAATGGTTTTTTTTCTATAAAGCTTTTGCTGATTTCTTGCCTCTTCAATAACGGATCTTATTTCTTTTATTCCTGAAAGGACAGCGGAAAAATGGACAAAATAAGATTTTGTTTCACCTGCGATTATTCTGGCAAGAGTCGTTTTGCCGCATCCTGGAGGGCCCCATAAAATCATTGAAAAAATCCGGTCTTTTTCAATGGCGTTACGGATAAGGCTGCCTTTGCCGACAACATGCTTTTGACCTACAAATTCTTCAAGGCTTTTCGGTCGCATTATTTCTGCAAGAGGTCTTGATGCATCTGCGGCTTTCCGCGCCTGGTATTCAAAGATGTCCAAAAATTGTCCTATTTTTTTGAGATCGCCTTGTGAAGTGCTTCCTGCACCACTGCCGGGAATGGGGCAGGGGCAGGTTTCCCATTCAGATCGCGTTTTACCCAGATCGCATTCTGTTCCCCAAAAGCGAGTTTTACCTTTGTGTTATCCGCGCCCATTAGGAAATACTCAAAATGAAAAATGGCGCTATGCCTCTTCAGCGACTTAAGAGCCATTGTTACCATAATCCGGTCAAACGGCATTGCTTCCCGCAGGTGGTTGATCCTGGTTTCCAGACAGAGGAGTTCCCCGTCCGTTCCGGTTCCGCGATAATACTCCGGTATCAGGTCAAAAAAATATCGATCCCGGATCTGTCCCTGCCAGGCATAATAGTTTGCAAAATAGATATTTCCGACAAGGTTGGAATCGTCAAGCGAAGTATCTATGATCTGCTCGCTCAACACAGGACGAACTATCGGACCGGTAGATATGTATACTTCCTTTTCCCCTTTTATCTGTTTAACAAGGTCTGATAACGGTTCAGGGAGGGGGTCGGGAAGATTCGGGGCATCATAGCGCGGCAGCATGCTTCTCATAAATTCCCAGTAATAGTCCGGATATGGCTCTGGTTTAACGATTCCATGATCAAGTATCTTGACCCATGTAACCTGATGCTCACACCAGGCTAAACGCTCGTAGTCGCCGTTTTTCAGCATCTTCCGGAAGTCAAAGTTGAGATCCATAGTGGAGTCAGCAGAACCCTGATTTCCGGAACTCCATAAACGCGCCTCGATTTGATCCCCGACCGTGGCTTCCCCCAGTATCCGTGCATTGGTGTAGTTGGTCACCATTCCACATTTGCTTGTGGTAAACTGTTGTCCGAGCCTTCCCAGAACAGGCCATATTCCAGCCTCCCTGATCTCCCCCAGCCAGAAGAAGAAGTTGGAGAAGTATAATGTCCGGCTGAGTTGGGCATTGTGTCTAAAGGTCACAGGAAATCTTTGAACGAAAACATCCTGTCCTTGGGGGCCGCCCTTTATGATCTCAAAATGGCGTTTTTTTGTTATTTCCTCGTAACCGCTAATCCTGGATGGCAAGGGTTCTACAGATTGACTTTTAGCTTCCTTCGCCACTATAGCAATGATTCGTTCGGGCCCCCTGGTCAGGTCAACATGGAATGTAAGAATCAAGAGACTACCATCAGTCACGACGCCTTTAAAGAGAACAGCATCGGCATCTCTATAAACAATTTCAAGAGGAGTGTTGTTTTTTCCCGTCACTTTTTGCAGAACTTCCATAGCGGCCCAGATCCTTGTTCCTGCCAGGTCAAGTGTGTCGTGGTCATTGATAAGCCTGTCCATAAGGTCGTCTCTGTGACCGCCGCCAAGGATCTCCTGCCATTCCTGCCGGCTTCGATGGGTGATGGACGCTATATTACAGCCTTGTGCGCCATGTCCGGCAATGCAAAGACAGATCCGTTCGTCATGCGACAGGGAAACTTTTGTCTCATCTTCCTTCAGTCCGACGATCACGGGTACGCCCGATTCAAGCCATTTGATCTCATAGGAAT
>JAYEFW010000314.1:0-9628 GCA_034658795.1 Thermodesulfobacteriota bacterium | reverse complement strand
AACTTCACCCGTGACTTCACCTGTAACTTCACCCGTGACTTCACCCGTAACCTCACCTGTAACTTCCCCTGTGACTTGTTCGCCAATCTGGTCTTTTGCCAAAGGAAAACGTATTTCAAATGTCTTGCGTAGCGGTCATTATCGTACTCCGGCTCAAGATGTCCCTGAAATCCTGCAAATTACCTTTTTTCAAAGGTCTCGATATGCTTTATTTACCTTCACTCAAAAAGACTTTTCTGAGGGTCAGGGGGAAGTTGACCTTTGTCCATTTCTTTTTTCACCCACTTCAGAACCTCTTTTGCAATCTCAACTGCTTTTCTAATGTCCTCCTCATCCACCGGTTCATAGTCTCCAGGATAACGGGTTTCAACGGCATAACCTGTTAATATTTTTGCATTTTGCAAGTTTACAGGCACATGCACGCCCCCTTTTTCCAATAGCTCAATAAGATAAGCAATATCGTGTGTTTTAGGAAAAACAATCTCGTGAATAATACATGCTGATTTAAAAGCTTTTTCCACAGCCTGCTGGGCATCATAGCAAAGGTCTTCATAAAGTATATCAGGTGAAACCCTGCCTGACTTTGCGCGCGCCATGTTGCTTTTTGCCCTTTTCAACCACTCGTTTGCCTTATCAAGATTTTTCATAAACCATCCTTCCATTCTTATCAGCTTCGAAATAAATCAGGTAAGGATCCGTCTTGAGATGTTCATACTTATCTAAATCAGCTACAATCACGTCTATGGGAGCTCCGACATCTTTAAAGCTCAAATATATCTTCTGAGTTAATGAACGCTGTTTTTTGACACCTCTTTTCAAAACAAGAAGATCATAATCGCTATCCGGTTTGTCATCACCTCTTGCATGTGAGCCAAACAGGATAATCTTGTCAGGTTCGGCTACCTTGACAATAGTCTTTATTGCCTTTTCTAATGAATCATTCATTTGATAACCCCTCCCGCATGCCGCAGTCAGTTGATTCTAACGCATCTTTATCATAAAAAACTTTCTGTTCTTACTATATCTCTGCTTTTATCATCTACCCCAAGAATTAACTCCTCTCCAGCTCCATTCGCAAAAGCGATAATAGATTTTAACCACTTCGCTCTAGGTGGCAGGAATCTTTTCAACATTTTACTCCCAGGGAATTTCTCCAACAAGTTGTTGGAGAAATGATTTTAATCAGTATCATTCAACTGCAAACGCTTTTCTTAAAAATCTATCCAAAACATCCGCCTTTGTCTCGCCGCTCTGCTCCGGTCTGAGGTTAAACTTATTCAGCCTCAAAAATCGGTAGCCATAACTTTCAAGCTCAATCTGACGATTTACATCATAATCAAGATACTCCTGTGTAAAATTATGTCTGGTTACCATATCAGGATTTTTAGTGTGAAATTCCACTCCGTCATATTCCAGAATAAGTGACTTTTCCTTTCCTTCTCTGGAAAAGGTCATCAGAAAGTCAACTCGATACTTTGGTATCTGCCTTTCAAATTCAGCCCTTATGTATTCTCCGATTTTGAACTGCAGCACAATTTTGATATGCTCTCTGTTCGATTTTACAAAGTCTGTACTAAGAAGGAGTTGGTACAGGTTTTCTTCGGCAGGCGAACCAAAAACTGCGGTATCTTCGACAAAAAAATCATTTTTACTATTTTCATCCAGCAGTTTTTTATAATGCTTGAGTGCATCTCCAAGTCGTGTATGGCTGTAGTCATTAACCGGCATGCTGTGCACAAAAACCATTGTGTCTTTGGCGCGGCTGAAACCGACATTAAGACGCTGCATTTTCAGGCTTCTGATCGTATCTGCGGTGCCGTCAATAACAGGGTAGATGCTTTTCAAATCCGCATTGCCATACTTTTTGTCTTCCACAAAGGAATAATACACAAGATTACGTTCTTCGCCCTGCACATTTCCGACAAACCATATCGCCATCTTATGGTTTCGTTTTAATTCAGGCATGTTCATTTGCTCATTCAGAGACTGTTCCATCCTTGCCTGCTGCTCCCTGAATGAGGTAATAATACCGATGCTTCCTTTGTATCCATTTTCTATACGTGTTTTGAAATCACCTATAATAGCATCGATTTCATCAAAATTAACGTTGCGCCCGGAATTTCCTTTAGTCTCGACATCAATAAACTGAAGCACTTCTCCAATTGGTTTGGTGCGGATTCTGTTAATTATAAGCTCCAGTTGCGCAGGCTTGTAGAAAAAATCATTGGAATAATCGATTATTTCAGGAAAGCTCCTGTAATGCTCACGAAGAGATGTGGTATAATTTGCGATTGCTTTTGCAAAGTTGAGTGTGGATGTTCGTATATTAAAAGTTTTAAGCCAGAGAATTGTGCCTGCATTATCCTGCGGCCGCAGAACCTGATCAACCTCTAAATCTTCATCATCTATTTCTCTGGATACTTCAGTAATAAGAAAATCGGTTTCCTGCCGGGTTGCGGAAACATTATAATCACTGCTGTAGGCGTTAATTATTTCTTTAAAATAACTTGCGGAATATTTTGAGCTGACATTCACAGCGCTCACAGCGCCGTACTGATATTCATCACCAAAAATAACCACCTGTTTTGCTCTCAGAATAAGTGAAATTGAGTTGGCAATAGAGACCTGTGATGCTTCATCAATAATAAGCAGGTCAATCATGTCTTCATTCATGGGGAAAAACTTGGATATCATATCCGGCTCTGCAATCAGGCCTGATATGTTATTCAGCAGCACGTGTGCCTGCTCGCTTGTAAGTCTTTTTCCGCCATCAAATGACACCTTTATTTTTGCAATATCGCCCAAAAAATTGTTCAGATTTTTCAGCCTGACATCATTCAGATGCTCAATCTCTTTTTGTTTTAGAACATAATAGGAATCAAGGTCGTCTTTGCTGATTGAATCTAAAACAGACAGTTTTGAAAGTTTATAATGCAGCCTGATCCATTCCCAGATTTTTAATTCTGTGTCTGTAAGTTCTTTCAGGCGAAAAAGGGAATCCAGCTTTTCACTTGAAATCCTAAGCTTTGAAAGAATAATACCATATATATTGAACATTTCTGTAATTGAATTAAAGAGTTCGACACTGAATTTATCAAGGGAGTCTTTTACACCTGAAAGTGTCTGATATATAGTTGAAATGTTTTTCTCGATATTGGAATCAATGGAGCGGTATTCATTAATAATATTCTGATGCTTTTTTAGTGAGATAGCGACGCGTAATTCTCCGATGCCTGTTGAAACATCATTTAATGTAAGCTCATTTCGTGAAATATCTTTAATGCGCGCGATGTCTTCTATGATATTTATATGCTTTAAACTTTTTAAAGGTTTGATAAGATTTTCTATCTCTTTGTCTTCAGGAGTCTTCCTGAATAATTTCTTGAGAAAAGCACCAGTGATATCAGAAGGTTTAAGTGAATCTATCGGAATGTTTTTCTTAAATAGGTTTAAACACTGTTCAATCAATCTTATGAATGTCTCTGGAATTTCCGAAGTTTCTATGTCTGCATCAAAACCTTTTCCGGCATGCTGGTTAATTTCTTCACAAGCGTTAATAAATATCGGAATATCTTTCTTGTGTTTTAAAAGAAAATTAAACTCAGGCAAATTTATATTCTTCAGACAGATGATACTTTCTTCTGATGCGAATTGAAATATTTTGTCAAAATCGATATTGGTTGATTCTGGTACCTTGGGAAGTTCAGTCTCAGCTTCGGTTATAATTTCTGCTGCAACAAGTTCATTTTGAGTTTTTTCAAATTCAAAGAGATCTTTGATGCTTTGTTTATATTCATCAGAGAATGATAGCTGTTTTGCAAGCTTTTCAATAATATCTGTTTTGCAGGTTTTCACATCTTTTGTTGTGGCCTGCTCGTTGTATTCATTAGTTCTGTCGCCTGCTGCATTAATAACAGCGCTTTGGAGCGTATTTTCAAGTCTATTTATTGACTTGTCGTTTTTTCCAAACCTGACAATTGAAGGTTTTGCCTTTGGATGCAGATTACAGAATTTTTCTGTCAGCATCCGGTCAATAACATCCAGAGCTTCTTTTTTATGTGACGTGATCACAACAGATTTATTTGCCTGGTTGGCCCAATAGGTTAGTGCGGCAATTGTGTGCGATTTGCCGGTTCCAGGTGGACCGTCTACTACGATGATTTTATTTTTCTGATTATTGAGCGCAAGCAGAATCCTTTTTTGAGAATTGTTTAAATTCAAAGGATTTTCAGAAATGTATCTTTGGGGACTTTTTATCGGATATTTTTCTTTATATTCTTTATCAATACGGTCTTGTGTGTTTTCAACATTACCGTCTATATAATCGGAGATAAAATCACTGAATTTACTTTTTCCCCCTGATAAAATATGGGCCATTATTTCTGAGTAATCTAAAAGCTTTTTATTTTCCTTTCTAACAACCTGAAAACCAATGCGACATTTAATATCTGGATAAATATCTTTTTGAGCAGATATCTGCTTAAAATGGGTTTCAAGCACAAATGGTTCTGTCCAGCCATATTGAGCCTGTAAAAACACCTCAATTCCGCCGAGATCAATGGCAGCATTTTGAAAAGTTGAAGACCTTGGTGTTGTTAGAACTGCTGGGAACCTGAAGTAATTCACAGCAGGTGTATTAATCAGAACAAGATCGCGTGGAAAAAATATAGTTATTTCATCATGTCCAAGAAGAAAATCAGCTTCGATAAAAAATATCGGATATGATTCTGAAGTAGAATTTTCTCCTTTTTTATTCAGTTCGTGAAAAAAAAGATATTGTGTGCCGGTTATGTTGAACCGTGCATATTTTTGAATATTAATAAACAAATCATACAGAATTATATCTTCAATGCTTTCGTTAAAATATTTTATTACCTTTTCAAAATATTCTTCTATTGTTTTACAGTCTCTCGCAAGAAGCTGAAGAGAGTCGAAATGTTTCTTTAGATAATTGGTTGAGTTAAAAATTGATGCCGGCACATTCTCAATACCAAGCTCTTCCTTTAACTGATCAATCTTTTTATCCTGTAATTCAATGAGGATAATCTCTAACTGTTTTCTTATTGCGCGGTTATATTTCCTGGTTCCTTCACGAAAGGCTTTTTCTCTTTGCTTTTCTTCATCGACTTCCGAATGCTCACTTATATCAAAATGCTGTGCGCCTTCATCTGAAGCAATAAGAATTTTATCCTGTTCAATTATTCTGCTTGTCTCTTGCTCCACGCATGTTTTCAGGTAGTCCTTGCCAAACGCATTAGAAAGAGATTTTTCTATTTCAATCCGGATATCATCTCCCAAAAGCGACAAAGTAAATTCGTTGCTTTTGATAACAATAGATTTATTGTCACCTGATTTTATTAGTTCTATTAATTTTTTTTGAAAATTTTGGAATAATGATAAATCAAGAGTAAATTCATCATTTGTCCAGCGGTAATTAATAAGCGTTCTGAAATTAAACTTTGTTTCTGTAAAGGCTGCAAAGTAATTCAGTATGCTTGAGGGAAGTTTTTTTGAGGTTAGATTTTCATTCGGCATATATCAGTCCGTTGATAATAATATAAGGATAACATTCAACTAATCGCCTTTAATATAATTATACAATAATTTTATTAAATAAGCTATTTATGCTTTGAAAGTCAACTTTCTGAAATTATATCTCAAAAATATATTTTCTAAGATATAAATTAAGTCAGCCATGTTTGATCTGTTTGAAGACTATGCGGCATAGGAAGGGGGGAGCAGTGGGGCTGGTGAAGCAATTTGTCCAGAGATCGCTCCCTCAACACGTAAAAATCTTGATTTATCGATGTTTCCTTAAGTGTTTGCGCTCAGTTTCCATGATTTTTATTAGCTAAACTCAGATTTCTGAAACCCCGCGGTCACTGCGTGAAAATATAGACTGAACATAAGCCCAGTGCGGGATATCCTCATGAACTAAGAAAAAACATTAAAAATTTTTAATTCAGAAGGTTTTCATAAAAATCATTGCCCTTATCATCTATTATTATAAACGCAGGAAAATTCCTGACGGTAATCAAAAATACAGCCTCCATGCCAAGCTCAGGATACTCAATGGTTTCAATATCAGTTATACACTCTTTGCCCAGCCTGGCTGCAGTTCCACCAATACAGCCAAGGTAAAATCCTCCGTGTTTTTTACAGGATTCTGTCACAATTCCGGAACGATTTCCTTTTGCCAGCATAATCAAAGAACCCCCATGCTCCTGAAAAAGCGGCACATAGGAATCCATACGCCCCGATGTAGTAGGCCCAAAGGAACCGGAAGGATAGCCTTCAGGAGTCTTTGCCGGACCTGCATAATAAACAATATGTTTCTTGAAATATTCAGGAAGGCCCCGACCTGTTTCAATTTGTTCCTTGATTTTTGCATGGGCTATATCCCTTGCAACAACAAGCTTACCTGTAAGCAAGAGGCGCGTTGAAACAGGATATCCGTTTAAAATGCCGCATATCTCATCCATTGATTTATTCAAATCAATATTAACCGCATTATGGTCTGTGCAGGTGGGCTTCGGCAAATATCTTTCCGGATCAGTCTCAAGTCTTTCCAGAAAAATCCCTCCTTTTGTAATTTTCGCCTTAATGTTTCTGTCAGCGCTGCAGCTAACGCCGAGACCAATCGGGCAGGATGCTCCGTGACGCGGAAGGCGTATCACCCTTATGTCATGACAAAAATATTTACCTCCGAATTGTGCGCCTATTCCAAGTTTTCGTGATATACCAAGCAACTCAGCTTCAAGTTCATGATCTCTAAATGCCCGCCCAAATTCGTTCCCTGTGCAAGGAAGACTGTCAAGATATCCTGCTGAAGCAAGTTTCACTGTCTTCAGGTTCGCTTCAGCAGATGTTCCCCCCACTACAAAAACAAGATGATAAGGCGGACATGCTGAAGTGCCCAGCGACTTTATTTTGCTTTTCATAAAGGTTATAAGCTCACCCGGTTTCAAAACAGCTTTTGTTTCCTGGTAAAGATAAGTCTTATTAGCGGAGCCTCCTCCTTTTGCAATAAAAAGAAAATTATATTCATCTCCCTGTGTTGCATACAGTTCAATCTGGGCGGGAAGATTGCAACCTGTATTTTTTTCATAATACATTGTTAAGGGAGCTAATTGTGAATAACGAAGATTGTTTTTTGTATAAGCATTAAAAACACCCTTTGACAGAGACTCTTCATCGGAAAAGTTTGTCCAGACCTGCTGCCCCTTTTTACCTGTTATAATAGCTGTTCCTGTGTCCTGGCACATGGGGAATACGCCTTCGGCAGAGATAACCGCATTTTTCAGCATCTCAACCGCAACATATCTGTCATTATCGGAACTTTCAGGGTCATCAAGAATATTTGCCAGCAGTTTAAGATGTGACGGCCTCAGCAGAAAGGATATATCTCTAAACGCCTGCTCGGCAAGAAGAGTAAGCCCCTCTGGGTCAATTTTTACTATATCCAGGCCTTCAAAGGATTTTGTGACGACATGCTCCTGAGTTAACAGGCGATATTCTGTATAATCATCTCCAACAGGAAACATATCCTGATATGAAAATTCTGCCATTAAAAAACCTTTTTTAATAATCAGAAATTTGAAATTTGGCCTTCATGCTTTTGCACTGTTCTTCCCAATTTCTAATTTCTATTTTATCTCTCCCAAATTTCTACTTTCCAATTTCAAGTTTCAAGCCGTGAACGGCTACCTTATTGTTTACAATTTTCAGTGAAACTCTGTGTCGTTCCGTGGTGAACTCATACAATTAATGATTCTTCAATCTCGTCAAGAAATCTGCTTCGGAGGTTTGATTGTCCCTTTCGGTAGCTGGCATGACTTAAAAACAAATAGTGCTCCGCTCTTGTCATCGCTACGTACATAAGGCGGCGTTCTTCGTAAAGACCCATTTCTGTGTCCATGGCTTTCCAGTGAGGGAAAAGCTGTTCTTCACATGCAACCACAAAAACCACCCTGTATTCCAGCCCCTTGGAAGCATGTATAGTTGACATAATTACTCCGCTTTTTTTATCTTCTTCTTCATCTTCTTTGTCCTCCTTAATTAGAGCGGCTTCTTCAAGATATTCTACAATTGTATCTTTCAGTGAAGCTGAATAAATAAGCTGGTCAATATTCTCCTCTCTTGAGGTATAATCCATAGAATTGGCTTTGGAATAATGCTTAATATAATCCATATAGTTAACTTTTGACAATATCGCGTTGATTGCAGCATCAGGTTTCATGTCCTTAATATCATCAAGCAACCTGATTACCTCACTGAGAGAATTATATATTTGGGGAGCCATAAGCTTTTCTCTAAGAGCATTGCGCGCTGCATCCTGAAGGCTCATTTCCCCTGTTTTTATCTGAGCGATCTTATTGATAGCGGCCGGGCCGATCCCACGTTTGGGAATATTTACAATCCGCTCAAAGGATGCATCATCTTTTTCAAAAACCGCTGCAGCAAGATAACAGTTTATATCCATAATCTCTTTACGTTCAAAAAATCCCTTTCCACCTAACATTTGGTAGGGAATTCCAAAAGATCTGAATGCCTTCTCAAAGGAAAGAGAGCAAAATTTAGTCCGATATAAAACAGCCATTTTACTATAGGCAAGACCCATTTCGCGAAGCGATTTGATCTTTCCGGCAACCCAATCAGCCTCTTCTTTTTCATTGAAAAAGTCATAAAGCTCAACCAGTCCCCCGTGCTTGTCGGAAAAGCACTTTTTTTCCATTTTGCAGTCGTTATGCCCGATTAGATCATTTGCCGTCCGAACAATCTCATCCGCAGAACGATAGTTCTGTTCCAGCCTGAAAACCCGTGCCTCTTTGTACTTTTCAGGAAAGGACAGGAAATGATTCATATTGCTTCCTCTGAATGAATAAATAGCCTGCCAGTCATCACCTACACAAAAGAGGTTGCCGTTTCGAAGCAACAGCCCTGTAAGATCCTCCTGAAGATTATTGCTGTCCTGATATTCATCCACAAGAATAAACTGGAAAATTTTTCTGTACTGGTTGCGCACATTTTTGTGATCCCGAAGCAAATTGCGTGTCAAAAGCAAAATATTATCAAAATCAACCGCATTATTTGATTTCAGTTCCTTTTCGTAAAGATTAAAAACATCAAGCAATCTGATACGGAAAGCGTAAAGCTTATTGTCAAGATAATCAAAAGGATTGCCGGAGTTTTTTGCTCTTGAAAGCTGAGATAGAACAGGTTGGACATACTTTTTGTCAAAATTCAATTTTCCGACAATAATATCCTTGAGTATCTTTTGCTGCTGGTATCCTGCGTAGATCTGTAGAGGAGTGTTATATCCAAGCAGGGAGCAATGTTTTTTCAAGATTTTAAAACATGCGGAATGAAATGTTCTAACCCAGGGGAAACGCATCAATGGCATTCCTGTCATGCGAACAAGACGGCTCTTCATCTCATCTGCCGCCTTATTAGTAAATGTGATCGCAAGAATGCGTTCAGGATCATAACCATTTGAAACAAGATAATCTATTTTGGAAGTTAATGTCCGTGTTTTACCTGAACCTGCACCGGCTACAACCAGAGCAGGGGTCCCGATATATTCTACAGCATCTCTTTGTTGATCTGATAATTGCATAATTTTCCTATT
>JAYEFW010000313.1:0-2193 GCA_034658795.1 Thermodesulfobacteriota bacterium | reverse complement strand
CAGCTCCATCAGAATTATGCTCGGAAATACAAGTTACAGTCTGAAAAAAATTCGGATCATTAAGGGCCGGCATTGCTATTATAAACTGTCCTTTAAGGTAAGACAGATCTTTATTTTCCATGGTTCCCCCATAACTACTCAGGTTGTTTGAACTTGAGTAGTTACCAAAAATATTAAGCGGCTTAATAATTTTCATTGAAAAACTTATATTTTCACTTTAGGTTAGCTGTTAACATATGTCCATAACTTTATTATACAGAAAAATGTCAAAGTCAGTGCTAAAGTGCTAATATTTAGAGTTTGTGGGGACCTCAAAATCCGAAATACGGATATCGCCTGATCTTATAAAAATGGTCGAAACAATATCTAATTTCAAATATCAAATGACCAAAACATGTCAGGCACTTATGCAATATCTATGGCGCTCCACCATGTTTGAAATTTTGAATTTTGGTCATTCGTATTTGTTTCGGATTTCGAGCTTCGAGCTTCGAATTTATTGAAAATTGAATAAGCAAGTAATTCTTGTGAATTCAGGAGGTTACCAGCTTAAATGACGTGGCCCTGCTTTATTATACCATGAAAGAAGAATCAAACCATATTGCCGGAATGAGAAATGACGCTGTAAGCATCTTCCAAAAAGGTCTTCAGGCCGTTGAGCCAGGTGCTGCCATAAAAAAATATTGCCGGCTTGAAAATAACCGCCTTTTTATTGGAGACAATGTTTACAATCTTTCAATGTATAAAAACCTTTTTGTAATCGGCGCAGGAAAAGCGTCAGCACCTATGGCCGCAGCCTTAGAAGACATTCTCGGGGAAAGAATAACAAAAGGAATTATTAATGTTAAATATAAACATGTAGCGCATCTTGACAGAATCAAATTGATAGAGGCCGGACATCCGATTCCCGATGAAAACGGACAAAACGGAGCAAGCGCTATGCTTGACCTTGCGCATTCCGCAGAAAAGAATGATCTGGTATTATGTTTGATTTCAGGGGGAGGTTCCGCACTGCTTCCCCTTCCTTATAAAGGACTTACATTAAAGGATAAGCAAGAAACCATAAAAGAACTTCTTGCTTGCGGTGCAAGTATTCATGAAATCAATGCAATACGAAAGCATACTTCCATGATAAAAGGCGGAAGGCTTGCGCTTGCCGCACATCCTGCCACACTTGTTTCACTTATACTTTCAGATGTAGTTGGGGATGATCTTGATGTTATTTCATCAGGGCTCACAGTAGCGGATTCGACTACCTATAAAGACTGCATAAAAATTTTTGAGAAATACAATATAATAAAAAAACTGCCTGAAAACATTATAAACCATATCAAAGCCGGCATTTCAGGAAAAGTGCCTGAATCTCCAAAAACCGGAGACCCTGTTTTTGAAAAAACATACAATCTTGTAATAGGAAATAATATGGAAGCCATGCTGGCCGCAAAGCTACACGCTGAAGGTCTGGGATACAAAACCATTGTACTCTCTTCCATGATTGAAGGCGAAACAAGAGAGGTAGCGAAAGTTCATGGAGCAATAGCAAAAGAAATAATCAAAACCGGCAATCCCCTGCCTCCTCCTGCGTGTATACTTTCAGGCGGTGAAACAACAGTGACTTTAAAGGGAAAAGGCCTTGGCGGCAGAAATCAGGAATTTTCTCTTGCCGCAGCAATAGACATCGCAGGAACGGACAGCATCGTTGTTTTAAGCGGAGGCACAGACGGCACAGACGGGCCTACTGATGCCGCAGGAGCAATAGCTGATAACAATACGTTTAAAAAAGCCAAAGATATGGGAATAGATCCTTACAATTTTCTTGAAAACAACGATTCCTATCATTTTTTTAAAAAACTGGATGATCTGTTAATAACCGGCCCAACAAATACAAATGTTATGGATCTAAGGATAATTATAGTTACATGAGACATAGCCGTTCACGGCTTGAAACTTGAAATTGGAAAGTAGAAATTTAGGAGAAATTAAAATAGAAATTGGAAATTGGGAAGAACAGTGCAAAAGCATGAAAGCCAAATTTCTAATTTCGACGTTCCGTGAACGGTTAGCAATACTCTCACTTTAACTGAAAGTATACAGGAACTCTGACCCACATTTCAATTTTTTCATTTCCTTTTATCGCGGGTTTGAATATCCAGTCCCTGACAGATACCGAAGCGGCTCTGTCTAAAACTTTAT
>JAYEFW010000312.1:0-2193 GCA_034658795.1 Thermodesulfobacteriota bacterium | reverse complement strand
GATGCTATTCCCAGAATACAGGCCAAGACGTTTGAGACAAAATGAAGCCTTCCGGCGAATGATTCGTGAAACCACACTTTCTGTAGATGACTTAATTCTTCCGCTTTTTGCAATAGGCGGCAAGGGAGTTAAAAATCCCATCGAGTCCATGACCGGACACTATCAATTATCCATAGACAATCTTGTTAAAACAGCCGGAGAAGCGTTTAATCTGGGCATACCTGGTGTTATGCTTTTTGGAATACCTGACAAGAAAGATCCTCTTGCAACCAGTGCTTATGCAAAGGATGGTATCGTTCAAAAGGCAACAACAGCCCTGAAAAAAAAGATACCGGATCTTGTTGTAATAACTGATGTATGTTTGTGCCAGTACACGAATCATGGCCACTGTGGAATTGTGGAAGGGCAAATCATAAACAACGATGCCACTCTTGATCTTCTTGCCAGAACTGCCTTGTCGCATGCAAAAGCAGGAGCAGATATGGTTGCACCATCGGACATGATGGACGGCCGTGTTGCCGAAATCCGAAATATTCTGGATGAAAACGATTTCAGCAATGTTCCAATCATGTCATATGCGGCCAAGTACTGCTCAGCTTATTACGGCCCATTTCGACATGCTGCAGATTCAGCCCCTAAATTTGGCGATCGAAGAACATATCAGATGGACCCTGCAAATTCTCTGGAAGCGATCAGGGAAGTTACAATGGATATAGAAGAAGGCGCTGATATAATCATGGTAAAACCCGCACTTCCCTACCTTGACATTATCTGCCGCATCCGCGAAGAGATAGATCTTCCTCTTGCCGCATACAATGTCAGCGGCGAGTATGCAATGGTTAAAGCTGCCGAAAAAATGGGGTGGATAGACGGCAAAAAGGTTATGATGGAAACATTAACATCAATCAAGCGCGCCGGCGCCGGCATGATTCTTACTTATTTTGCTGTTGATGCCGCCAAAGAGTTAATTAGCCGTTAACGGCTTGAAATTGGAAATTGGGAAAAACAGTACAAAAGCATGAAGGCCAAATTTCCAATTTCTATTTTCCAATTTCGACGTTCCCTGAACGCTAAAGAATTAAAAGGTTAAAAATTATATGACAAACAACGATCATGTGGCTCCACAAAAATCTCATCCGCACGCTGAAAACAAAGGATCTACACTTCGACTTATTGCATGGGAAACCACACGCAACTGCAATCTTTCATGCAAACACTGCCGTGCCTCAGCCACAAAAGGTCCATACACCAACGAGCTTGACACAAAAACTTCTCTGCAGCTTCTTGATCAAATAGCAGAAGTTGGGGAGCCCATAATCATACTTACAGGCGGAGAGCCTTTGCTAAGGCCCGACATTTTTGAAATAGCACGTTACGGTACAGATAAGGGCCTGAGAATGGTTATGGCTCCAAACGGAACGCTTATAACAGAACAATCTGCCCAAAAAATGGCGGATGCGGGCATAAAAAGAATAAGTATAAGTCTGGATGGCGACACAAAAGAAAGCCATGACAGCTTCAGGGGGGTTGACGGTGCCTTTGACAGCGCACTCCGAGGCATAGGCCTGGCAAAAAAAGCAGGAATAGAATTTCAAATAAACACAACAATAACAAAAGCAAACCTGGATCAGATCCCAAAAATCCAGGAACTGGCTATTAATCTTGGCGCAGTAGCCCACCATATTTTTCTTCTGGTGCCGACAGGCCGCGGCAAATATATTCTGGACCAGGAAATATCGGCGGAAGAATATGAACGTACTCTTAACTGGTTTTATGATCAAAGGGAAAAGACACCCCTGCAATTAAAAGCTACATGCGCTCCACATTACTACAGAATACTCAGGCAAAGAGCAAAAAAAGAAGGAAAATCAGTTAGTTTTAAAACGCATGGTCTTGATGCAGTAACTAGAGGATGTCTTGGAGGAACAGGATTTTGTTTTATCTCGCACACAGGTATTGTACAACCATGCGGGTTTCTTCAAGTAAACTGCGGTGATGTTACAAAAACATCTTTTGCAGACATCTGGAACAATTCAGAAATATTTTTGGCCTTACGGGATTTCAGCAAACTAAAGGGAAAATGCGGAAAATGCGAATTTAAAAAGGTTTGCGGCGGCTGCAGGGCAAGAGCTTACGAAGCAACCGGCGATTTTCTGGCAGAAGAACCTCTTTGCAGTTATCAGCCGACTTTGA
>JAYEFW010000311.1:3957-9669 GCA_034658795.1 Thermodesulfobacteriota bacterium | reverse complement strand
CTATAAATTCGAAGCACGAAACAGGAAATCCGAAACAAATACGAATGACTAAAATCCAAAATTCTAAACGTGCTGAACCCCGCAGATATTGGATAACTGTCTGAAATGTTTTGGTCATTTGACCTGCCCGCAATGCCTATGCGTGGATTCATCGCGGTCACGAAAAGTCAATACTATACCACGGTTATTATTCTGACCATGAGCAAGCTGCATGGCAGGCGGGTATTCTGTATTTTTTCTAAGAGCGTTCTGTCACAAACCGGCTGTCAAACGAGTCAGTGGTCTCAAAAGCTTATTTAGAGCCACTTTTCTCGATATGTCAAAGGCTGAATTTGAAGCCACCGCAAACGAGTGATAGAGCATCGGATCCTCTGTAACCAGGTATATAACGCGAACGTCATCCGGATCCAGAAGTTTTGCCTTTGGGTGGATCTTTTTGACCGTGGCCAAACGCCTTCTTGCCATAACGAGCATTTCCTCACGGTCGCCAAAGTTCATGGCACCCGTGGGACAGGTCTTCACACAGGCAGGCAAAAGTCCGTTTCGGACACGATCGTTACACATGTCGCACTTGGATAGGGTGCCATCCTTGGCCACCCGAGGAACGTTATATGGACACGCCTCTATAACTTCTTGAGTGTCTATATCCTTGCTGTTAGCCGTAAACAGAACCGCACCGGTTGCCAGATCTCTGAAAATGGCCCCGGGGTCCTCAGCCGCCATCTCACAGGGCGGCTCCAGGCAATGGCGGCACTGATCAGGGAAGAAAAGCCACTTTAGCTTTCCGTCAATAATCGTCTCGTTGAACCTCACCAACTTGTAAGTCACAAAGGAGAGATCCGCCGGGTTCTGGTAGGTTCCACGGTTTACTGTTTTCTCGGCAGGCAGATCGTGCCACTGCTTGCAGGCAACTTGACAACCTTTGCAGGCCATACAGAGCGACGTGTCTATGAAAAATGATTTACCAGACATTCAGAGCTCCTTTTATAGTTTGGATACATTGACCATAAAGGCTTTGGTTTCAGGAATTCTCGTATTGGGATCACCAGTTGCTGGTGTGAGCAGGTTGGAACTTTCTTCTGAACCGCTTTCAGGCCATCTCCAGCCAAAATGCCATGGAATGCCGACCTCGTGTACAATCTTTCCTGCTATCTTGAAAGGTTTAAAACGCTTGGTAACAAGAGCAGTACATTCAAGTGAACCACGTGCAGATGCTACCTTTACCCGTTCTCCGTTCTTGAAGCCCTTTTCTTTGGCAAGCTCTTCGCTCATTTCAACAAAGACCTGAGGTTGAAGTTCGAGCAGCCACGGCTGTGGACGTGTCATGAGGCCTGACTGCCAGTGTTCTGAAACACGATATGTTGTACCCACAATAGAAAATTCCGGGCTGTTCGATGCCACTGAATCAGCATCTGTTGTGTAAACAGGCGCTGCCGGATTCATACGCTGTTTACCCATTAAGTTGTTTCCAAGCGGTGATTCAAGAGGCTCGTAATGTTCCGGGAATGGACCATCTGCACGGCCGGGACCGAATAGCTGCCCATGACCGTGCTTTCTCATGATAAATGGTTGTTTTGCATCCTTTCTCTTTGTCCCGTCAGGATTTTCGAGAGGATACCAGCCACCGTCCGGGACGTCTCCGATCCACTTCTTTGACACATACTTGCCGTCCTTAACATCACCAGCGAACCTGATAACCCAGTCTTTTTTGTCCCACGGCTGTCCTTTGAGGTCAACAGAAGCGCGGTTGTAAATAATCCTCCTGTTTACAGGCCAGCACCATGCAAACTCAGGATACAGGCCGATATTGTTCGGAGCATCTTTTTTGCTGCGTCTGGCTGCCATGTTGCCGTTTTCCGTGTAGCTGTTGCAGTAAAGCCAGTTTGCAGATGAGGTTGAACCATCAGCCTGCAGATAAGCAAAACTTGGCACAAGAGTTCCCTTTTTGAAGGATTTATCCTTAACCGTAACATCTTTCAGGAAGTAGCCGTTAATCTCTTTGGCTGCCTTGTGTGGATCATACAGGCCGTCCGTCATATAATCCCATTTCAGGTTAAGTATGGGCTCAGGGAAAACCCCGCCTTCTTTATAAACCTCTTTAATTTTGTTGCCGAGTTCCATTATGATATTACCGTCGGAAAGGCTGTTCCCAAGCGGTTTCGGTCCCTGATAGCGCCACTGCATCCATCTGCCGCTGTTGGTAATGCTGCCTTCTTTTTCAACAGATACACATGCGGGAAGCATAAAGACTTCGGTTTTTATGGTAGAAGGATTCATCCCCGGGCTCTTCCAGAATGAACCGGTTTCATTGTCAAAAAGGTTGACATTGACCATCCAGTCAAGTTTTGCCATTGCTTTGCGTGTTTTATTGGAATTAGCGCCACTACAGGCCGGATTTTGGCCCCAGGCAAAAAAACCCTTGACAGCACCCTTGTACATTTTATCAAAGAGGGTCAACCATGAATAATCGGTCCCATCGTCCACCTTTGGCAGCAAGTCATACCCGAAATCGTTTGCTTTAGTAGCCTTTTCACCGAAGAATGATTTTAAGAGACTGACTGAATATTTTGGATAATTCTGCCACCAGTTTGCGGAAAGCGGATCATTGCTTTTTGGAGTCCATTTTTTGTTGTAGGCATCAAGGGACACATTCGATGCCCTTGGAGTCTTAAGATATCCAGGCAAGATATGCCAGAGCAGGCAGTGATCCGTAGAACCCTGTACGTTTGACTCGCCTCGCAGTGCATTAACACCACCGCCTGCAACTCCCATGTTGCCAAGAAGAAGCTGTATCATCGCCATTGTCCGGATATTCTGGACTCCAACAGTATGCTGGGTCCAGCCCATGGCATACATAATTGTACCGGCTTTTCCCCTGGCGCCGGTAGCGGCATATGTCTTGTAAACTTCCAGAAGATCCGCTTCCGGGGTGCCGGTAATCGAGGAAACCAGCATGGTATTATACCTGCTGAAATGGTTCTCCAAGAGCTGAAAAACGCAGCGGCTGTTGTTTAAAGAGATATCCATCTTCGGGACACCATTTGCGTCCATATCAAAAGCCCACTTGCTCTTGTCATATTTCCTGTTTTTTGCATCATAGCCGGAAAACAGACCATCTTTAAATTTAAAATCTTCTCCAACAATAAACCCGGCATTGGTATAGTTGGCCACATACTCTTTGTTATAGAGTTTGTTGTCCAGTATGTACTTGATCATACCTCCAAGAAAGGCGATATCCGTGCCTGAACGCAGAGAAGTATAGAAATCTGCTTTTGAGGATGTTCTGGTAAACCTTGGGTCAACATTAATAACTTTTGCCCCATTTCTTTGCGCTTCTGTAACATACTTGAATGATATTGGATGGTTCTCCGCAGCATTACTGCCCATAATCAGTATGCAGTCACTGTTTCTAAGATCAATCCAGTGATTAGTCATTGCGCCACGTCCGAACGACTCTGCCAGAGCCGCAACAGTTGCGCTATGTCAGATACGGGCCTGATGTTCAACATATACAAGCCCGAGGGCACGCATTAATGCTTGATATGTCCAGCACTCTTCGTTGTCCATTGCTGAACTTCCAACTGAGGCAATGGCGGTCGTCCGGTTTACCACCTGTCCTTTGGCATTTTTGCGCTCAAACGATGCATCCCTTATTGCTTTAACCCTTTTGGCAATTTCCGTTAGCGCCCAGTCCCACGATACCTGCTTCCACTCATTAGCGTAAGACTCCCGGTACATGGGCTCAAGGAGGCGATTTTCATTTTCGATCAATCCGGAAAGACCGGCTCCTTTGCTGCACAGAGTCCCGAGATTTATCACATGATCCGGATCACCCTCGATGTTGATGACACGACCATCGCCTTTTTTGCTGGTATGTACAATCGCCCCGCATCCCACTGCACAATAAGGACAAATCGTGGTGGTTTCTTTGGCATATTTAGTCTTTAGCATTTGGGCGTGTGCCCTGACCGGCGAAAGGTCAAAGCCCAAACCGCTGGTAGCAAGCCCAGCCGCAGCCACGCCGGAAATTTGGATAAATTTTCTGCGTGTTACCTTCATATGCATATCTACCTTTCTATTTGCCCCAGATTGCCGAAACGAATTCTCAATTAAATTCAAAGCTTGCCCTATATTTCCTTAACCTCCACTTTGACCATCCGATCATCCTGGCGGATTGCGTTTACGACTTCCTGCCCCGCAACTACTTTTCCGAACACTGTATGATTGCCGTTCAAGTGTGGCTGCGGCGAATGCGTGATAAAGAACTGGCTTCCGTTTGTGTTTGGACCGGCGTTTGCCATCGAGATCACACATGTCTCGTGCTTCAGCGGATTTCCTTCTACTTCGTCTTCAAACTGATACCCTGGGCCTCCACTTCCGGTACCCGTCGGATCTCCGCCCTGGATCATAAAATCGCTGATCACCCGGTGAAACGATACCCCATCATAGAAACCTTCCCTTGCCAGGAAGACAAAGTTGTTGACCGTTTTGGGTGCGTATTGGGGATAGAGCTCAAGTTCTATGTTTCCCTTGTCGGTTTCTACGACTGCCTGGTAATTTTTTTCCGGGTCGATCTGCATTTCCGGTGGAGTAGCCCACTTTTTTATCGCCATGATATTTTTCCTTTCTTGTATATTGAGTTTATTCTACATTTTTACCAAATGCTTCCGACACATAATAAGTTTACTTTTTCCAGATGGGGAATGGGCAAACGAAACGTGTGAAAAAATTTTGGTAAACGGAGCCAGTCCGCTACTAACAAATTCTCTGGCGTCAGCAGATCCCATGGCCGCCATCCGGAGGTTAAAAAGGAACTTAATAAGGGGACGTTTAGGCACCTCATGTTCCATGATTAAAACTACTCCGGCAGATCGGATGACCCGCTTCATTTCACGCAAAGCGTTTTGTCGAGTCTGTCCTTTTAATTCATACAGTGCATGGGAGCAGGTAATCAGATCAAAGCTTTCATCTGCAAACGGCAACGATATCGCATCTCCTTCAATCAATATCACCTTTTGAGCACCTGGCTTCTTCCTGGTTTTAAGCAACATCCCGCGGGAAAAATCGTATCCCACGGTAAGACTTGACGGATAGTTATTAGCAAACGCCAAAATGACAGATCCTGTGCCACAGCAGATATCCAGAATATAAGGATTAGGTGCTTCACCGAGTTCAGCCATTTCCACCAGTACATCTCGTGTATCTTTTTCATCCCGGCGAGAATGCATTTGGATAAACTTGTCGTACACATGAGAGAATATATCGTAATATTTTCGTCTTCCGGTTCTTAGATCCGACATCCTTTTCTCGCAAGTTATGATTCTAAAGTTTGAGCCCACGAAAAGCCAAAGCATAATCACCAGCAATAACAAATCCAACTTTATGAACGTTGAATACCTTGATTCACCATAAAAAAAAGTAAAAAACCTCGTTGACCCTGTAAAATCAGGGTGATAGATTGATTTTACCAAACAAAAACTATCATCAACGAGATGTAAATATTATGGCACAAGGCATTCTTCCTTTCAAGTATGAATCTGAAAAAAACACAACAGGCATGACAGCTCTGACAGGTTTGCCGGTATATCTGGATTTTGGTCATTTCTCTCCCTTGACATCCTCCATTTTTAATAGTATTTTAAAAAATTAATATCGCCCTGTTCCTGAGTCACTGACGTAATGTTTTATAAGACCTAAGTTGACCTTTTTTTT
>JAYEFW010000311.1:0-3857 GCA_034658795.1 Thermodesulfobacteriota bacterium | reverse complement strand
ATCTGGATTTTGGTCATTTCTCTCCCTTGACATCCTCCATTTTTAATAGTATTTTAAAAAATTAATATCGCCCTGTTCCTGAGTCACTGACGTAATGTTTTATAAGACCTAAGTTGACCTTTTTTTTTGCGAAGAAATGTGCCAAAATCTTGATGCAGTGAGATTTGCGAAAAGCGTAGGCATACCAATGGATATATCGAGACTTTTCGCAAGTCCTTGATGCGCAAAAGATTGGTGCAGATCGAGTAAAAAATCGTTCATTTAGTTAAAAAGAGAGGGGGGCGGAGCATCTAACCTAATTTGTTATCTTAGCCCTGGATCTCTTAAAAGCAAATACTTATTACTTTATGATTATCTCGGTCTTGAAAGGAAGTTGCATCGTCCTGTTCGTTTTTGGCGTTCTATTTAGTTTGTTAGAGCTCAGGACACGGCTTGATCGCAGCTTTTTGTATTTCGGCATTGTGATAATGCTTTTAGCCGCATTTTCAGCGATTGATCTGTGGAGACCGCATCAAGTCTGGTGGAGCAGCCTCCAACATATACTCTATTTCTTCATAGTTCCATGCATAGTCTGGTATTTAATGATTTTAACGAAATCGAAAAATATCTTGATCATTAAAGGACTTTTGTTTATAGGGCTTGTTTTTTCTTTTCTGGTTTTCGGCGGATTCATGTTTGTTCAAGAGGATGGCTTTGTCGGCACAAAGGCGTTATATCAGGTGACCGCAGCTCCATATATTATTCTATCAATACTGTACATAAATTATCTGATTGTACATAAATTGAGGCATCTTAGCGCTTCGGAAAGAAAAAGCCTCTTTTTCCATTTGATAGGATTTCTGCTTCTTTCTATATGCGGTATCATGGATCTCTTGATACTCTTCAGAACGGATTTGGCTCTGAATCTGCCCAGCCATACCATTTTTGGCGTTATTGGACTTTCCGCCATATTAAGCTACTCGTTCGCTGATCGTCTCATCTTAATTATCAATGAAAGAGAAAAATCCTTTGCAAAGCTCCAGATGGCCTACAAAGAACTCGAAGAAGCTCGCTCTCTCAGTGAGCTCGGCAAGTCCTCAGCCATCATCAATCATGAGGTGAGGAACTATGCGACGGTGATCCTGGGGTTTGCAGAGCTTCTCAAGTATAATACCGCCCTGAACGACGGACTCAGGCCTATAGTTGAAAAAATCATAATGTCGATAAACCGTCTGACTGAGTTTAGCAATGAGATGCTTGATTTTTCTAAAGCGAAGATCCTCAAGGAAAAAAAGCCTCTGAACATATGCGAGCTGATCCGGCACTGCGTTCACGACTATTTTCCAAATAGGATCGACTCTTTCGCCTTTATCAATATGGATCAGGATACGACCGTGTATGGGGACCGAAAGAAACTAGAGCAGGTTTTTCTCAATATGTTTAGAAACTCCTTTGAAGCGCAGGCAACCCGCGTGGTGGTGAAAATCATTGATGCCCCTTTTGTCAAACTGATTGCTATTGAGGATGACGGAGTTGGCTGCAATTTCGAGAATCTCAAAAATATCTTCAATGCCTTCTATACAAGCCAAAAAAAGACGGGCACCGGACTTGGCTTGTCAATTGCTCGATCCATTATTGAGGGACATGGCGGGCACATAAACGTAGCGTCAAAAAATTTCCTTCCGCATAATGAACACGGACTGATTTTCAGCATTACCTTTCCAGCCTATCAGGAGGCGGAGCAAGAAATCGACTTTAAGGATAGCAGCACTGTGCTGATCAAAAAAAATATCGATTATCTGGAAGCCGTTGTTAAAACATTTAGAAATGTCCGCATTATGCCGGATATTATTCAGGACATTTCAGATTTCAGACCAGAGCAGTTATCTTCCTCAAACGTGACTATCATAGGTAATCCCGACACAATCAGAGAGATCAATGAACGATATTCCGACTGCTGCTGTTTTTCGGTTGCAAGCAGTGAAGGCAACGGGCTTTATGTCGAGGGAAACCGTGATGGTCTTTATAACGGTATTTTCTGTGAGGAGTTTGTTGTCTCACACATGGGAATGGCCAATAGTTAGGACACTCCTCCAGCCATCTATTTGCATCAACACTGCGGTCGAAAATGAGCTAAACTCATAGCTTACATGTCCTCCAACTATAGACTTTCAGATAATTAATTTCACATATTTTTAATAACGAACTGATTTAATTCGGCACCAAAATTATGCTGCCCCCTCAGTCCCCGTTTTCATACTTGAAGGATACCTTGACCTTTGCGCGGTAAGCGAGGATTTTTCCGTCCGCCAATTGCATATCCAGTTCGACTACCTCAGCAATGCGAAGATTACGTAATGACTCCGAGGCCTTCTCCACAGCAGCAGCCGCAGCTTTTTCCCATGACTCGGTGCTTGTTCCAACCAACTCGATTATCTTGTATACACTTTCCGTCATTTTACTCTCCTTTCGCCCACACACTCAATGAGTATAGCAGGCACTATGGTTGATAATATACAAACTCTGTTAGTGGCGCAAAAAAGCTTTACCTAGTTTGCACCATTATAATTAAAAGCAATACCACTTGCAAGTGCTGAATTGGGCACAAGAAACATTCCGATCACTGCAAAAATTATTATTACCAGTATTACTCAATTAAATCAAGAAGTTCCTGCGGTTTTTTTATCAATGTTTTTGCTCCATTTTTCTGTAACTCTTTCTTTGTTCTGAAACC
This sequence comes from Thermodesulfobacteriota bacterium, assembly GCA_034658795.1. Lineage (GTDB taxonomy): Bacteria > Desulfobacterota > Desulfobacteria > Desulfobacterales > ETH-SRB1 > B13-G4. The sequence continues at coordinate 1,144 of JAYEFW010000311.1, read as the reverse complement.
CCACAGCACACCAACTGGATGCATGCATGCTGCGAGGGCTGTCTTCATGTCTATATCTGAATCTCCAACATAAAGTATATGCAGTGAGTCGATATTTAATTGCTTTGCTATTTGCAGCGCGCTTGTGGGATCGGGTTTTGGAGGAATATCGTTTTGAAGGCCCATAACAATATTGAATTTCCAGCGGGGAAGAAGTTCATCCACGCACTGTTTTGTGAATGCATGCAGTTTATTGGACAGCACGGCAATCTTTATTTTCCTTGATACCAGTTCATCAAGCATTGCGGCAATACCCGCATAGGGCTTTGTTTTTACATTCCAGTTGCGGGCATATTCTTCTCTAAATTCTTTGACATAATCATCAATTGTATCTGGATCTTTTTCTTTTTCAGGCAGGGCTCGGGTCATTAGCTCGCATATTCCTGACCCGACAAATATTTTGTAATCATCAGGTTTATGGGTGGGAAGGTCATGGTTCGAAAGAACACTGTTCGCCGAGTCTGCAATATCCTCAAGCGAATTAAGGAGAGTGCCGTCCAGATCGAAAATTACAGCTTTATAATTCATTTTAGTCTTTTGAAAAAAAATTGACAGGATAACAGGATAGACAAAGTTAACTCTTATTATAGCTATCCAGTAAATCATAAAATATAATTACAACATAAAAAAGGTGCATATCAGATGGAAAACAGTATAAGGATTTAGATTCGGATTAACAGGAAAAGTATCGATAATTTAGATCCTGAATATCCTGTAAATCCTGGTTTGTCAAAAACATACTATTAAATTATTACTGAATAGCAAGCTTAAGGAACGTGGACGAATTAACTTCCTCAAGTAGGCGCACAGATTTGGGTCGAATTTGTTCGATCTCAGATCACAAAAGTTGAAGGAATAGCGAGCTATTTCAATATTTTCCTGAATCCCTCAATTCCTCAACGCTTTTTCTATCACCGAGGTTCGATTGGGTCAACCATAAAGTCTGACCGCCCATACCCTCTCCGGGGGAACAAAACAGGGACATCCTATAATAATGCTGTAAAGAAAAAAATGACTAAATTTTAATTACTGTAATATAAGGGGGTTATAAGGAAAGCCTTATTTTAGATATAGATCTACTGTTCCCATTTATGGGTTTTTTTCG
>JAYEFW010000310.1:0-2198 GCA_034658795.1 Thermodesulfobacteriota bacterium | reverse complement strand
TGCCATCAATATCGTTATTTTCCACTTGACTTCACCATATCTTTAACCAATCTTCAATCGCAAAAGTCCTCGAAATAGCAAGCTATTTCAAACCTGAGCAACACAGATGTTGATGTTCAGGGCCAGCAAAAAATCGCATGTTGTGGCCTTTCGAGGTATAACTATCTGAAATATTTTGGTCATTTGATATTCGGATTTTGAAGTCTCCAGAAACTCCTAATTTTAAAGCTTTAGCACCGACGTTGCCGTGAAAGTACCTTCTTTTTGCTAACATATTTTGTCAAAGTATGATAATTATAATATATAAACAAGGATGAAAAATGTTTTTTATGACTTTTTTCAAACCAAAATTGCTTAGGAACGGGGGAAGATATGAAAGTACAAGAACTTATGACAACGAAAATAGAATCTGTGGACGCTGATAGAACAGTATATGATGCGGTTGAGAAAATGGTCGATAGACGAATTCGATCTTTAGTGGTTAAATTTTCAGGAAAAGACTTGAACTATGGAATTATCACAGCAAGAGATATAGTTTTTAAAGTGTTGGCCAAAGACTTGAATCCTAACGATGTTAAAGTCGGAGAAATTGCTTCGAAGCCGGTTACCTGTATTGAAAAGAATACGGCCATGAATGAAGTCGCATCACTAATGGAGAAGAAAAAAAATGCAAGAATCTTTGTATGCGAAAATGAAAAAATTATAGGTGTAATCTCTTTAATGGACATCATGGCAGGTGCTCTGATCATGAGAGCAAGAGGTGAACATGATTTTTGAAAAAATTCTGTTCCTTAGCAAGAAAGAAAAGAAAGTTGCGGACAATATGAGGAAACATATTAAACTCCTCTGCAATGCGTGTAGCTTGTTCGGAACAGCTATAGAAAAAGACGACCGAAATCTTATGCGGAATTTAATTGATATCGAACGTGAAAGTGATTCTATCCGGAGGGAAATTATCTCAAAAATATATGAAGGCGCTTTTCTACCATATCTCAGACCAGACCTGTGCAGATTTGTTGAGATTGTCGATCATGTTTTTGATGTACTTGAAGACACGGCTCATTACTACTTAGATGGAAAAATCCCCGAACAGATAAAAAATGAATGTATTAGAGTCGCATATCTTAATTCAAAGATCTGTGAAATGCTCTTAATAACATTTGAAGCGATGTTGAAAGGAGATGACCTTAGAGAGAAAACACTGGCTATCAGAATTTATGAGAAAAAAATTGATGATATTAAATTCAGTTTAATTAAGGACATTCGTAAAATACCTGTAAACAATTTCTGGGAGGGGAAAATCTTATCTGATTTTATATCAGGCATAACCTCTATAAGTGATATTATTGAAGATGCCAGTGATTATCTCCAAATTATAAATGTGAGCATGAAATAATCTGCTCTTGATTATTTAAGGACTTGGGTGCAGTAAATTATGTGGAAGGTCTTGAGTGGTGTTCTTCTGGGCTGGAGCCTTGGAGCCAATGATGCTGCAAATATCTTTGGGACAGGTGTCGCAACAGGTACTATAAAATATAGAACAGCTATATCCCTAACAGCGATCTTTGTGTTATTGGGCGCTCTCCTTGAAGGCCCAAAATGCATGAAAATCGTTGGTGAACTTTCCACCCTTCTCACTATAGAGGCCTTTTATTGCTCAGTGGCGGCCGGCATTTCCATGACCGTTCTCACTTATTTCGCTATTCCAGCCTCAGCTTCCCAGGCGATTATCGGCGCGGTTATAGGCGCTGGAATTCTATCCGGAACCGCAGATTTTTCCAAGCTTTTCAAAATCATCATCTGTTGGTTAGTCACCCCTATAGGCGCAGTCGTCTTCGCATACTTTCTTCACCGAAGTTTAAGATATGTTCTGGATAAGACCATTACAAATATTACCCACCTCAACTACCTTTATTCTACTGGAATTATTGTGGCAGGCTGTTATGGAGCATATTCCCTGGGCTCGAATAATGTAGCTAATGTAACCGGCGTTTATGTTGGGTCAGGATTACTGTCTGCCGGCACGGCCTCATTAATTGGTGGTCTCAGCATTGCCTTCGGCAGCCTCACTTATGGCAAAAAGGTGATGATGACTGTCGGCAAAGGGATTGCTCCTTTGGATCCATTCTCTGCCTTTGTTACCATTTTGGCGCTATCATTTACCCTCCATATTTTTACTCAAATTGGCGTTCCGATCT
>JAYEFW010000309.1:0-2206 GCA_034658795.1 Thermodesulfobacteriota bacterium | reverse complement strand
AATATATCATGAATTAAGCCAATCATAGCCCCTGTCCTTCCACATCCTTCAATTTATGCTTAACATATCTGACTCCTTCAAGGGCATGCTCCCATTCCATGGCATCTGATTCAACATCCCACGAAAACTTCCTTTCTTTGACCACATTGCTGGACTCAAACTTGTCAAAAGTCATTCCATATTTTTTTCTCATGAATTCGTCTGTCATGTTGTATCTTATAAGGCGCCTTCTATACTCATTGATAAGAGCTTCCATGACCTCGTCTATGGGAATTTCTTTTACAATCTTCTCGGCAGTTGCTTCCACATTTGCAATCATATCTTTCACCTCCCTTTTTTCCTACACCAAATAATCAAACCTTACTAATCTACGCATGGCGGAGTCAATTACCACCCCTGTCATAGAAAGGGTGGCTTGGATGGTGACCCTAAAAGGGTCTTTGTATGAATACTGTTCACCGCAAAGCGGCTTAAAATAATGTGTCCGTTTTTACTTGACCACAACATTTGCGTCTTTTGCGCCTAATTATTCTTTTATATTCGTGTTCTTCGTGCTCTTCGTGGTTAATGTAAAGCCCTAATTATCCTTTTCTTTCTTTTATATTCTTGCGCCTTTTGCGCCTCTTTGCGGCTAACCCTTCCTTCTTTTTTTTGCGTATTTTGCGCTTTTTTGCGGCTAATTATTCTTTTATATTCGTGCCAATTCGTGAAATTCGTGGCTCAGACTTCTACCTTGACCTATTGCGACGCCAAGCACATTCTCCGTGCCAAGGATATTTGTCTTAACGGCCTCCACCGGAAAAAAGTCGCAAGACGGCACCTGCTTTAAAGCAGCGGCATGGAACACAAAATCAACTCCGATCATTGCATCCCGCAGGCTGCTTGAATCACGAACATTGCCGATATAGAATTTCAACTTTGGTTCAGCATATTCCTTACGCATGTCATCCTGCTTTTTTTCATCCCTGCTGAAGACGCGGATCTCTTGGATTTCCGAATCAAGAAACCTTCTGAGGACAGCATTTCCAAAGGTGCCGGTACCGCCGGTTATAAGAAGTGTTTTTTCTTTAAACATTTAGTTTCTCCTGACTGAGTTATGTAGAGCATGTGAGTCGAAGGGACTCAGAGTCGTGAGTCGGGGTGTCATGAATTGAAAAGTTATTTTCGTAGATATTTCATGAAATTGGTTAACAGACGGCTTGTTTCATCGGCCAAGGAATAACCTGTGCTGAATGCGCTTTTGTCATTCAGTTGCCCAATCCTCGACTTTCAATTTACCAATCCGACCAAATTCTTTTACATTATGGGTGACAACGGTTAGCTTGTTTGCCATGGCAATAGATGCGATCTGAGTATCTCTTTCACTAATCACCATACCTTCTTTTTCAAGTTGTGCCCGTATAACAGCATATTTTCCGGCCGCTACCTCATCAAACGAATACAGCCCCAGTAACGACAATATCTTTTTTATTTTCAATCGCCTTTCTTTCTTTTTTATCGGGGACTTCTCTATTCCGTACAGTATTTCAGCGAGGGTAATGGTTGACAGGGATAAATCTGCTGGAGCGTGTTTTTTAATCCGGCCGATTACTCTCTTATAGCCACGCATCCAATAACTGATGATATTCGTATCGAGCAGGTACATATTTCCCCCGGTCAATCCAAAGTAAAGTTTTTTGATGGCAACGCTTCAGGTGTTTTGAAATCCAGATCCACCGGGAAAGCATCCCAGAAGCCCTCCGGCCACCTGCTTCTTTCAAGTGGTTCAAGGATTATCTTGTCACCCTTTTTACTGATTTTTACTTCATTTCCTTTAAAACGAAACGCTTTCGGCAACCGAACCGCTTGTGATCGACCGTTTTGAAATACTTTTGCTATTGATTCCATGGCTACCTCCTCCTTATGACATTAATATATATCAGTATATACCATTTATCAAAAAATCATAGCTCTATTTTCCATTCACCTTCTCCATCAATGCCTTGGACATCCCCATAGCATTTACCGGATAGACAGCTTTGTCCGTACTCAAGACTATAACTTTTCTGACATGCTGAGAAACAGCCGCATTCAAAACATTTTCCGTGCCCAGAATGTTTGTCCTTACTGCCTCTAATCCTCCTAATCATATAGAGACCTTTAAATTTTGCTTGACATAATAAAGAAACAACATCTATAATTGTTTAAAAGTTTAATTGTTTAAAAG
>JAYEFW010000308.1:0-2212 GCA_034658795.1 Thermodesulfobacteriota bacterium | reverse complement strand
ATGGCATTGACGCAACCTTATCCAGATCTATGGCAACAAGAAGAACACTGCAACCCATTCGAGCTGCTGAGAGCGCAGCTTCACATCCTGCATGACCGGCACCTATAACAATGATATCATATTTTTTATGGTATATGCTCACTTCTACCTTTTGACATCCTTCACGACAAGTCAAAAGTGGTTTACACTTTGTTGATCTTGTATTTTGGCAGTGAAATTTGAAACTAAAAATTGGAAATTAGGAAAAATACAAAGATGTAGATGCGTTACCTAATTTCAAATTTCCAGTTTCGACACCAACATTCAACTCGATAATACACGCTTTTCCGAAAAAAGTGTAAACTGGTGAATGAAGGATGCACACCTTATTATCACTCTTTATGAAATCCCTTATCAATATGACGAAAGTCGTAAATGCTGGAAAACGGAAGCGTTCGAAGCAATTCTTCAAGAGTTGTTTCTCCATTGTTGAGCTTTTGCATAGCTTCGTCCGCCATAGGGATAGAACTCTTATATGATGTTTTTCGAAGACTATCAATACTGCCCCCTTTATTTATAAGGACAGCATCTTCCTGGTTTGGTGTCCATAGTTCTGCTATTACAATCCTCCCGCTGTAACCAGTGTAATTGCACTTTGAACACCCCTGTCCTTTAAACCAGATGATATCAGGAGAATCGTTGAAAAACTCTTTAAGCACTTTATTAGATGGTACATATTCAGTCTTACAGTGCCGGCAATTGCGCCGGACAAGGCGTTGGGCAAGAACGCCTGTGAGGCAGGAAATAATAAGACTTGGATCAACATCAAGTCCTTTTAAGCGTGTGATCGAACTGATGGCATCATTGGTATGCAGGGTGGTCAAAACCAGGTGACCTGTTTGAGCTGCCTTAAAAACCATATCTGCTGTTTCAGTGTCCCTGATTTCGCCGACCATGATTACATCAGGGTCATGTCTCAAAAAGGCTTTAATATATCTTGCAAAGGTATTTCCAATTTTATCATTGACCTCACACTGGGTAATTTTATCATAAACATATTCAATAGGATCCTCGGTCGTTAAAATTTTGATCCCCGGTTTGTATACTTCCATGAGAGCGCCATACAATGTAGTGCTTTTCCCGGAACCTGTGGGGCCGGTAACAAGAACGATCCCTGTCGATCTTGACACTATCTGGCGCAATTTATCTCTAAACAATTTAGAGAAACCAAGTTTGTCAATTGATGTTGGGGCATTTTGTGGGTCCAAAATTCTAATAACGATATTTTCTCCGTAATACCCAGGTACGATTGATATGCGAAAATCAACGCTGACCTTCTGTTCGTTTTTTATAGTCACCACACGAAATCGTCCATCCTGGGGACGCCGCTTTTCCGTGATGTCCAAATTTCCTATAATTTTAATGCGTGATACCACCTCTTTTGAGTGTGTATTGAGCCCTCTTTTTATAGGCCCCAAATGAAGTTCCTGAAGCACACCATCAATCCTGAAGCGTGGCACAATTCCATGACTTCCGACATCCAGATGAATATCGGAAGCAGAATTTTTTAAGGCAATAGCCAATAGCTGTTGCGTAATGTAGTCAGCTTGTTTCCTTCGTTGGGCATCAATATACTTTGTTTCCGTATTAGCTTCCTCACTATCTTGATTAATAAGCTCAATTTCACTACTTGTTTCCGACCGTTTTATCTCTTCGTATAGCTCGGCAAAGGCATCCATAACATCAGCTTTGGTTGATGTAACAATATTAATGTCATACCCTGTAATTTGCTGAAGTTCTTCAACCAATTCGGCCTTGGTGGGATCATCCATGAGCAATGTCATAGTCTGTCCAATCGTTGCAATCGGAACAACCCCATGCTTTAAAGCATAGTTTTTGTTGATAAGCTTTGAAAGTTCCGGTTTGAGCGTTATATTTGCAAAATCGAGAAATGGGACATTCAACTGTGTGCATAGTGTTTGTTTCATGACTTGTTCAGTAATAAAATTTAGTTCTACAAGCGCATCTCCAAGGCGAGCGCCCATTTTTTTTTGATGCTTCAGAGCAACCTCAAGCCGTTGTTCGGTAAGAACACCTGATTGTATTAACAAGTCTCCAAGGCGGATTCGCTTTTTAAAACGATCCAAAACAAAGCTGAGCATTTTTTGCGTAATGGCCTTCTGATTTACCAATATTTGACCTATGGGCATGTGTTTTTTGAGTTTCTTTTGAT
>JAYEFW010000307.1:0-2229 GCA_034658795.1 Thermodesulfobacteriota bacterium | reverse complement strand
AATATCAGTTAAGCAACCAAAAACTTTTCGATGTGAAAGTCAATACTTGGGAAGAGTTAAGTAAAGATATCGACTCTTGTCTGAGGACCTTATTGAATGAAGCACAATAAAATATTTGGATATTCAAATCCACCTTTCAGCCATACCAGCAGGGCTAACAGGTTGCTGAATTACAAATGGATGTCCCTCATTCTCGTAAAATAAATATATCTCCCGGCTTCAAGCGCTACTTTGCCAACACCTCCTGGCTCATGGGCCATCGTGTGTTGAGCATGGTTGTTGCGCTCTTTGTCGGCATCTATGTCGCCCGATATCTCGGGCCGGAGCGGTTCGGGCTTTTGAGCTATGCGGGCAGCTTTGTCGGGCTTTTTACAGCGCTGGCAACTCTGGGGCTTGATGGCATCATGGTGCGGGAGCTGGTCAAGGCCCCGGAGCGCAGGGATGAACTGCTTGGCACTGCCTTCTGGCTTAAAGCAGGCGGCGCAATCCTGATGTGGATCGGCATTGCGGCCGCAATCCCCTTTACCCATAATGACACCCAAACAAATATACTGATTATTATAATCGCCTTTGCAGTCATCTTCCAGGCCTTTAATGTCATTGATCTTAATTATCAGGCAGAAGTGAAATCCAAATTTGTGGTGTATGCCCAGCTTGTTCAGCTTGTAGTCTCTTCCATCACTAAGCTGATTTTTGTCTGGATATCAGCTCCGCTTGTCTGGTTTGCGTGCGTATTTCTGTTTGATGCGGTGGTGCAGAGCGTTGGATTGACTGCCATGTATCTGAAAAATACCGGCAGGATCTGGTATTGGAAATGGCGTTGGGAGACCGCAAAAGAGCTGTTAAGGGATTCCTGGCCCCTGATATTGTCAGGAATGGTGATTTCGATCTATATGAAGATAGATCAGGTTATGATAAAGGAGATGCTGGATGCGGAACGGGTAGGGCATTACGCGGCAGCGGTGAGATTGAGTGAGGCGTGGTATTTTGTGCCTATGGCAATTACATCATCTGTTTTTCCGGCGATTATCAATGCGAAAAAACAGAGCAAAGAGCTTTATTATCAGAGATTGCAGAAACTCTATGATCTGATGGTCTGGCTGGCAGTGAGCTATTGCCCTGCCGACAACCTTTGTGGCGCCCTGGGTAATCAGGGTGTTGTATGGGGATGCATTCTTGCCGGCAGCAGGGGTTTTGAGTATTCATATTTGGGCGGGGGTGTTTGTGTTTTTGGGGGTTGCGAGCGGGAAGTGGTTGCTTACTGAAAACTTGCAGATTTTTTCTACGATCAATACAAGTATAGGCGCAATAGCAAATATAATTTTAAATTATATTTTAATAAAAAATGTGGGAATTAATGGTGCAGCTATATCGACATTAATATCATATTTTATAGCAGCTTATTTATGTTTATCATTTTTTAACAAAACAAGAATAAATTTTATAAACTTGACAAAAAGTTTATTTTTAAAAAGGATCTTTAGTGTTAAAGCAAATAGTTAAAATAATTTTACCCAAAAATGTAATAGAAAGGTTGAATACCATTAAAAATAATTATTTTGATGGATTTTCACTTAAGTCATACTCCCAGGAGGGGGAAGATATGATTCTAAGAAGGTTGTTCGAGAAACAAAAGACGGGTTTTTATGTCGATGTTGGTGCGCATCATCCAAAACGATTTTCTAACACATTTTTTTTCTATAAAAAAGGGTGGAGAGGTATAAACATAGATGCAATGCCAAACAGCATGAAGTTGTTTAATAAGATTAGACCAAGAGATGTTAATCTGGAAATTCCGATTTCAGATAAAAAACAAAAATTAAAATATTATATGTTTAATGAGCCCGCATTAAATGGTTTTTTAAAAGAGTTGGCAGAAAAAAGAGATGGCAAGGATGATTATAAGATTATATCTGAAAAAGAGATGGAAACATTAACTCTCGAAGAGATTTTTGAAAAACATTTACCGCATGGCCAGGAAATAGACTTTCTGTCTATTGATGTTGAGGGGCTTGATTTGCAGGTTCTTAAATCCAATAATTGGAGGCGGTTCAGACCAAAATTTGTGCTGGTGGAAATTTTGGGCAGCTCGATCAATGATGTAACAAATTCAAAAGAATATAAGTATCTTGCGGGCTTTGAATATGAAATTTTTGCAAAGGCTGTAAATACAGTTATTTTTCGAAGGAAAGATATCAAATAGACATGATTCTGAAAAATTCTTATCAG
>JAYEFW010000306.1:0-9827 GCA_034658795.1 Thermodesulfobacteriota bacterium | reverse complement strand
ATGCTGTAATTGCGCATGAAATAGGACACATCAAAAAAAAACATCTGCACTTTTATCTTGTGTTTTTTATTGGCTACATATTTCTTGCTTATACTAGTTTTGATCTTCTTGTTTATTTCATTATCTATACTGATCCGGTGTACAGATTAATAAGCAGTTCGGGTATTAACCACGATACAATAATCTCGGCTGTTTTCAGCCTGATTATAATCATTATATTTTTTATCTACTTCCGCTATATCTTCGGATATTTCATGCGAAACTTTGAACGTCAGGCAGACACATATGTATATGATCTCTTCCCCAGCGCAAAACCGCTGATATCTACATTCAAAAAGATAGCAGCAACGACCGGGCAGTCACCGGACAAACCGAACTGGCATCATTTCAGCATTAAAGAACGAATTGAATATCTCAATTTGTGTGAACAAGACAAAACCTATATAATTAGACAGGACCGAAAAATAAAAAAAGGCATTGCCGCATATCTTGCAGCAATAGTCATAATAGGAGGTATTGGATATAACCTAAATTATGGTGAAACCGGAAAAAAGTTAAGCAAACATTTCATCGAAAAGATACTGTTAAGAGAGATTAACAAGACACCAGACAACCCGTACCTTTACAGAGATCTGGGAGATCTTTATTACAATATCAATAATTATACCGAAACGATCAGAGCATATGAAAAATCAATAGATCTTAAACCAGACAACCCGCATGTTTTAAACAATCTTGCATGGCTTTATGCCACATGTGATGATAAAAACCTGCGGAACCCTGAACGCGCTTTGAATCTTGCATTGAAGGCTGCGGATCTTGAAAAATCTCCACACATACTGGACACTCTCGCGGAATGTTATTATATAAACGGCCGGTTGGAAGAAGCTGTCTCAACTGAATCATATGCTCTCAGGATAGCTAAAAAAGAACGTTCATATTTTGAAAATCAGTTAAAAAAATTTATGACAGCCGCTAAGGTTTTATCAAATGAAAAATGACGAAAAGAAAAAGAATTTTCGAATAAACACCCAACGCTTCAATGTTTCAATATCCAAAGTTGTTTATAAGAAATTTAAAGAAAAGCTGAAACAAGAAGGATTGCAATTAACAAGAGTACTTAGCCAGTTTATTGCCAACTATGTGCTTTATTTGGACAGAAGCTTTGTAAAAAATAACCAAAGATCACAAGAAAAGAAAAAAGGAGTACTTATTCCCGTGACAAATGAACAGTATTGTAAATTTGCTGAAAAAGTATCAAAAGAAAATATTGACGTGTCAAGATTGATTGAACAATTTATGGAGAACTATATTGATTTTATTGATAAAAAGAAGAAATAAATCATGAACATTTTTTCGCTCAACAATTCATTAAGTATGGCTATCAATTCCCTGGATAAGAACTTGCGCGACATTCTTATTTTCAGGTATGGCATTGGAGGAAAACGTTGTTTTTCACCGGAAGAGACTGCTGACAGCTTAAATATATCAATAAAAAAAGTCTATATTCTTGAAAAAAAAGCCATCAGAAAATTAAGGAATCCGCTTGTTTTCAAGCAGGTTGTAAAAGATCTTGAATCAATGCACAGTATTATATGGACGACCCTATCAGAGGCTGTATCGTCTGCCGGTGAAATAGTTTATAAGTCAGAATCACTTGAGCAAACATTTGATAAACTCCAGGGTGAAATACTCTTAGGCATCAAATGTCAGTATGATACACCGAACGTGTGGCTTTCGGAAAATGCGCATGAGCTTCCACTTGCCTGGTTTCGCAGCAAATATCCTGATAAAATCGTCCTTGCAGCAGTCAACGAAACGAAAAATATTTTAAAAAAAATCAGCCTGCCTGTTACTATTCAATTTCTTCTCAAAACCCTTAATATCGACGATGAACTTATAAAACTGGTCATTTCTCTGGTTGATCCAAACTTGAAGTTTTACAGAGAATATACAGCAAAACGACCACTTTCCACTATGCAACTCAGAACTATCCGCATTCATTTGATATTGCTTCATAAATACCTTAGCAATCAAACTCAATGTCACCAAATAATAAAAGACTACAACTCACTATACATTGATGACCATCTTGTTCCGGAAACGGCTGGAAAAGTTATGCTTGCAAATCCTCATCTGTTTTGCGGATCAAAAGATAAAGGTTGGAAGTGTATTGAACAATCAACAAATGTCTTAACGCAAAAAATTGTAAACAAAAAAACAAGTGGAAAAAATCCGAAAGATGAAAAACCTTGTTATTTTTTTGAGCGTCCATGGTCTGAAGCAACTGCCATAGACATAGTTAAGGAAATTCTGGAAGAAAAAAAGATTTGCCATCTTTCTGATATCAGCAAAGCATTTATGAAAAGAGTTGGCCATAGATATGTTGTGGTAAGTGTCAGCGCAGCTTTGAGGAGAAAAGACAATTTCAAGGTCATGGCTCCTGGAGTTTATACTATTTATGATTGCGATTGCAAACCCGACGACTTAAATGAGTTATATAAGGTACTTTTAAATAATAGAGACTGTTATGCTTATATTATCGAACGATATGCAGGAGCGCCCATGAATATCTATCCGCTGTGGACACCATACATGGAACGGATGTGGTGCATATGGGCAAAAAAACATGCCAACTATAAAACCTATCAATCGCTTTTATACATAGCAGATCCCAGTCTGTGGGCAACAGGCGAAAACCTTGAAAAATGGAATGAAGAAAAAAAATGGAACGGATGTTATTACTTTGAATCTGATCTGAGCTATCCTGTATGGGAAACAATACCTCCGCTTCAAGACATTTTTACCATAGTGACAGATTCAAAACTCAAAGGATACATTAATTGGAAAAATGCAAACCGTTCTATAAACGTATTATCTAATCGCAATAAATCAGCCTCAATTTTGTTCATTTTAATCGTATTAGAAGTTATTATACCTGCAGAACACTGGCAAAAACTCCACTATTTTGGGCCGAGATTAGATGATTTTATTTCCAGGCTTATAGATGAAATCCGCAAAAAAGGCTTTGTTCACTGGGAAGATAATGCAGGCCTTTATTTGAAACGCCTGATATGCGATAAAAAAATAAAAAAAGATATGGGGTGGGTTACGGTAAATGACTACAAAAAGCTTGTAAGAATTTTAAATAAAGAGCCAGTCAATCAGCAAGACCTTGAGGATATTGACAACGCTCATAAACAACTGGAACTTCCTTTCCATAATATATAATATATTTCCCTGTTTCCGGAATCAGGGAAAAAGGAGCGGATTACTGTCTCTTCCATGCCTATTACAATAAAGGTTATCCTGCTGCCGGAATATGGCAAAGCTGCGAGATCATCCGAACTCTGGAACAAGAGCTTGTCGCATAGCTCAAACTTTTTTGATAAGCTACTAATCTTTCCTTTACTTTTTGGTTTTAATTCATAAAAAAATTTCGTATAAAAGAATTTGGAAAGAACTATAGACTTTCAGATAATTAATTTCACAAGGCCAGAAGGAGGAAGGCGTATTAGTTATACGTCGACGACTGATAACACAGTGAAATTATTTATCTGAAAGTCTATAAGTGGAGATGAGGGGGCTCGAACCCCTGACCTCGGCATTGCGAACGCCGCGCTCTCCCAACTGAGCTACATCCCCACAATTGATAATAATTTTATATCAAATTATATAAATTGGGTCAATCTAAATAAAATGGTAACGATTTAGCCTTTTGAAAAAAATCTGACAGGATAACAGGATAAACAAGATTTTATTTAAAGTGCACAAACAAAGCCAACTTTCATTGCAGCTATCCAGTAAATCATAAAATATAATCACAACATGAAGAATGTGTGTGTCAAGGTATAAGGATTTAGATTTGGATTAACAGGAAAAGTTTCGATAATTTTAATCCTGAATATCTTGTAAATCCTGTCCAAAAAATAATATTTAACAGCGCTAACATGTTAGAATAAAAGGAATAATAATTAATTATGGACAACAAAATTATTTTAACTGATGCATTTAAGTATAATAATATTGACCAGGATAAAATATTACCGCCTAAAGAAACAGTTAAGAGGTTCAAGGAAAAACTTAAAAAAATCGACCTTGATATTCTGGAAGATACTGTAAGAATTGATAATGGAAGGCTTGATATCCCTGTTTATTTCAGCATTTGCGGTAATGATGCATATGCTTTAACCGGAACAAGAAAACAGATGGGGAAAGGGGGAACTACCCATCAGGCCGAGGCGAGTGCTGTAATGGAGCTGGCGGAAAGATTCAGTTTGTTCAGCTTTCGCAATAATCCGGAAAATTTTTTAATTGAAAAGTATCGCAACATAAAAGATAAAGCAGTTCCGTTTGAGATGATTGCGCAATCCGTCAACGATGATTCCGATGATCTGGAAATTGCAGAAAAAATATTTGAAGAGCTTCCTTTTAAATGGACAAAAGCATTCAATCTGACACAGAACAAAGAAATACTGATTCCATTTGACTGGTTTTTCACGATTAACGAGTTTAACGGTGCATGTGCCGGCAATTGTGTTGAAGAAGCGATTTCTCAGGGCATGTGCGAAGTTGTGGAAAGGCATGTATCATCAATAATAAGTCATAAAAAGTTGAACGTGCCTTCAATTAGAGCGGATTCGGCAACAGATCCCATTGTTGTTGAATTGATAAAAAAGTATAGGAATGCAGGTATAAAATTATATATTTCAGATTTTTCCCTGCAAACCGGTATCCCCACTGCAGGTGTTCTGGCATACGACCCGCTGACATTTCCAAAAACCAGTGAAATCGTCTGGACGGCAGGAACAACTCTTAACCCTCAGAAATCTTTAAGCCGCGCCCTTACAGAAGTTGCTCAACTTGCAGGTGATTTTAATACCAGCTCAAATTACGTCGCAAGCGGTCTTCCCAAGTTCAAAGGAATAGAGGAAGCTGAATTTGTAATTAATTCGAAAAATGAGCCGAAAAATGAGATTGATATTAAAGATCTTCCTGATCTTTCTGATAATAATATTAAAGTCGAAATAGAAAGCTGTATCTCCGCTCTTAAAGAAAAAGGCATGGAAGTAATTGTTATAAACACAATGAATCCAAAATTGGAAATACCGGCCTTTTATACAATCATTCCAGGTGCACACTTCAGAGAAAGGGCTCTGGGAAACAGCGTGTGCATGTTTGCAACCAAGCATATTGCCGACACATATGATCCGGAAACCGCTGTATCTGAGCTTCAAAATATCGACAATATTCTTCCTGAAAAGTACTATATCAAATTCTATCTTGGATCATGCCTTCTTGCCATAAATGATCCGGGAACCGCCCTATCCTACTTTAAAAAATCGCTTGAACTTGAGCCTGCGGACCAGGATATACCCAGCATTTACTCTTATATGGGTGTTTGTCTTAAAGACATGGGAGAATACCGCAATGCTGTTTCAGTTCTTATGAAAGGCGAAGAGGTTGATGCTGAAAGAACTGATATCTATAATTCAATGGGATTTTGTTATTTCAAACTCAAGGAACATGAAAAGGCTATAGATTGTTTCAAAAAAGTCATTCGAATTAATCCAGGCTCGGCCATAGACTATGCCAACATTGCCTCAAACTACCGAGAAATGGGCAAGCCGGTTGAGGCAATTCAATATTACGAAACCGCCCTATCCATAGATTCGAGGATAGACTTTGCAAGGTATAATCTGGAAAAACTTCTAACCGCCCACCGAGCATGATAGAGACTAAGGTGTATTTATGGCCGAACAAAAAATCACTATACCGATTAGCGGGATGACATGCGCCAACTGCGCCATGAATATCGAAAGAGGTGTTAAAAAACTTCACGGCGTTAAAAATGCAAACGTCAATTTTGCTTCTGAACAGGCAGTAGTTACGTTTGATCCTGAACAGCTTAACGGCAGAGACATAGTAAAAAAAATTCAAAGCTCAGGTTACAGTGTTACGACAATAAAAGTCGAAATACCTGTTACAGGAATGACATGTACAAACTGCGCCATGAATATCGAAAGAGTTATCAATGCAAAGGTCCCGGGAATCATTAATGCTTCAGTAAATTTTGCCTCTGAGCGGGCATTTGTTGAATATGTTCCTTCTATTGCAGGCATAAATGATATAATATCCGCCATAAATAAAGCCGGCTACGGCGCAATACATCCGGACGACCTGATAGACGCAGAAGATGCAGAGCAAGCTGCCAGAAAAATCGAAATTAAGAGACAAACGCGCAAGTTCGCTGTCGGCGTTTTATTTGCCTTGCCGCTTTTTATGTTAAGCATGGGAAGGGATTTTAATCTAATTGGAATGTGGAGCCATCAAACCTGGGTCAACTGGCTCTTCCTGTCTTTAGCCACACCTGTACAATTTTATACTGGATGGGATTTTTATACTGGAGCGTTCAAAAGTCTTAAAAACCGAAGCGCAAACATGGATGTACTTGTTGCTATGGGCTCATCGGTTGCCTATTTTTATTCTTTTGCAATTTTAATCTTTCTTTCTCTGGGCGGTCATGTCTATTTTGAAACATCTGCAGTTATCATTACCCTCATCAAACTGGGCAAAATGCTCGAGTCCCGAACCAAGGGCAGAACCGGCGGAGCTATCCGCAAACTAATCGGCCTCCAGCCAAAAACAGCTACAATCATAGAAAAAGGGGTGGAAAAAGAGGTGCCCTTAAGCCGGGTAAAAAAGGATGACACGGTCATTATTCGTCCTGGAGAAAAAATCCCGGTTGATGGAATTGTGATCGAAGGAAAATCAGCAGTAGATGAATCAATGCTCAGCGGCGAACCATTGCCTGTTGACAAGAAGGCAGGTGAACAAGTCGTAGCTGGATCAATTAATAAAGAAGGGCTATTAAAATTCAAGGCAACCCGTGTCGGCAAAGAAACCGCTCTCGCCCAAATTATAAAACTGGTTCAAGAAGCACAGGGCAGCAAGGCACCCATACAGGCTCTCGCTGACCGGATAGCGGCAATATTTGTTCCGTTGGTAATAGCTATAGCATTATTAACCTTTGTATTGTGGTGGGGAATTACAGGAGAGTTTGTCTCCGCCATAATCAGGCTTGTGGCTGTCCTTGTAATAGCCTGCCCATGCGCCCTGGGGCTTGCAACGCCAACCGCAATAATGGCAGCTACAGGTAAAGGGGCTGAAAAGGGAGTTCTGTTTAAAAACAGCGAAGCACTGGAAATGGCAACCAAACTCGATACTATTGTGCTTGACAAAACCGGAACCATTACAATGGGAAAACCCGCTGTGGTTGATATTGTCCCCTTTCATCCTAACTGCGAGACAGTTGACAACCTGCTAAAATTAGGAGCCTCTGTTGAAAAAGGATCAGAACACCCACTTGGAAAAGCTATAGTAAATGAAGCGAAAAAAAGAGGTATTAATCTACTGGAACCCGAAGATTTTAAAGCCTCGGGCGGTCTTGGCGTTGAGGCAAAGATAAATGGTATTCCTGTGTTATTAGGAAAACCTAAATGGCTTCAGGAAATGGGAATCAATATTGATAAAACCAAAGATAAGGTAGATCTCCTTCAATCTGAAGGTAAAACTGTAATGGTTCTCATACGGAATAATGAGTTGTGCGGCTTAATTGCAGTATCTGATACCCTGAAGCCGGAATCAAAAAAAGCGATCGGCCGGCTTCACAGTCAAAATCTTTCTATAGTAATGCTTACTGGTGACAATCTTCAAACAGCACAAGCAATTGCTTCTGAAGTTAATATTGATAAAATTTTTGCAGAAGTGCTTCCAGAAGAAAAATCATTGAAAATAAAAGAGCTGCAGAAGAAAAAAAATAAAGTAGGTATGGTGGGAGACGGTATAAATGATGCACCTGCCCTTGCTCAAGCGGACGTGGGATTAGCTATAGGAACAGGCACTGATGTGGCAATTGAAACAGCCGATATAATTCTTTCAAGCGGCAGTTTAAACGGTGTTCCCAAGGCTATCAGTATAAGCAAAGCAACCATGAATACAGTAAAACAGAATCTCTTTTTTGCTTTTTTTTACAACGCAATTCTGATTCCGGTTGCCGCAGGGATTCTCCAGCCTTTTGATATATTTCCAAACTTCTTGAGACAACTGCATCCTATACTCGCAGCCATGTCCATGGCACTAAGCAGCATTTCCGTCGTAACAAACAGCCTGCGCCTTTATAATGCGAAAATTGACTAATTGCGTGCCATCAACTCCCTGGCAAGCTCAATATAGTCAGATGATCCATAGCTGCTTTTTCTGTAGAAAACTACAGGCTTGCCGGCATCAGCGCTATCTGCAATAGTAGTGTTTATTCTGATAACCGTATCAAAAAGCAAATCCGAACATCTGTCATCATTTTTAAGCCTGTCCATTATACTCTGGCTGACCCTGGTTCTCCTGTCAAAAAAAGTCGGCACAATTCCTGTAATGTTAAGATCAGGATTAATTTCTTCCTTTATTGCAAAAATAGTATCAAAAAGCTCATCAAGGGCGGAATATGCGTAAGGTTGTGTCTGGCACGGCACAAGGACTTCTTTTGCAAAGGTCAGCACGTTAACGGTAAGAAGCGAAAGACTTGGAGGTGTATCAAGAATTATAAAATCATAATCCCTGCTAATGCCTTCAAGTGCTTCTTTCAACATGTTTTCCCTTCCGGCCACATCTACAAGTTCAATTTCCGCACCTGCAAGATCAACATGAGAAGGAATCAAATCAAGTCCTTTCCATTTTGTATTTAAAATAGCATCAGATGCGTTATCAGACTTATTTTTAATGATGTCATATGTGGTCATCATTTCTTCAGCAACATCAACGCCAAGCCCTTTAGTCGCATTAAACTGCGGATCCATATCAACGATAAGAACTTTTTTTCCTTCAAGGGAAAGAGCTGCTCCAAGATTTATAACCATTACTGTTTTTCCTACCCCTCCCTTTTCGTTTGCCACAGCAATAATTCTGGTATTATTAGCTCCCATCTTAAAAACCTCCTGTTTAGAAACTTTTATTTCATACTATGTTGTAAAATTTAATATTTTATGTTATAAAATAATAATTCAAAGGGGGAAAAAGATATATGTCAGAAAAACATCCTGAATGTCCGCTCTATAATCCATTAAATTGTAAAGAGTATTACAATCCTAAACTCTGTGCATTTGTAAGGAAAGACAAAGTCTGTCTTAAAAAAAAGAAACCAAAACCAAAAAAAACAGATGGTTAAAATATCTGTGAACCGTTACTTTATCAGAAAATCAGGCATGGCCTGCAGTGTCTGATAGAAGAAACGGATCTATACCCATCTTTCTTACCGTTTCATCCCACCTTGCATCAACCGGAATATCAAAAACAACATCTTCAAAAACAGGGCATGTAAGCCATGTATTATTCTTAATCTCTGATTCAAGTTGTCCCGGCCCCCAGCCGGCACATCCCAAAGAAATTATATACGACTCAGGCCCTTTGCCCATAGCTATTGCGTCTAAAATATCTATAGTGTTACTCATAGCGAGAGAAGGAGTAACCATAAGGCAGCCCTCCCATTCAAAGGGATGGCCATGCAGCACAAATATTTCGCCTATATGGACAGGCCCGCCCAAGTGAATTTTTATATTCTCTGCTCCAGATATATAATCCATTTTAAGCTCATCAAAAATCATTTTTCCGGAGAGACCGGGATGAACCCGGTTTACAACAATGCCCACAGCTCCATCAGAATTATGCTCGGAAATACAAGTTACAGTCTGAAAAAAATTCGGATCATTAAGGGCCGGCATTGCTATTATAAACTGTCCTTTAAGGTAAGACAGATCTTTATTTTCCATGGTTCC
>JAYEFW010000305.1:0-2245 GCA_034658795.1 Thermodesulfobacteriota bacterium | reverse complement strand
AAAAATCAATCAGCCTGTAATGCGATCCGGACCAGCTTGCGATCCGAATACAGGATCGATGCGGTATCCAGCAAGGATGGCTGTTTGGAGATGTTCCGGAAAAAGCGGTACGAATTTTTGTTTATAGATGTGGAAGTTCTTCGCGAGTCAATGCTTAACAACAACTATAAGACGGCATTGCAACCATTTTGGCATGCATATCCGACGGCTCAAATCATTGCCATGTCATCCCAGGAAATAATCAGGGAAGCTGTAATGGCCGTTAAGGCGGGAGCCAGCGATTACCTTACCTATCCTGTCAATCCGGATGAGGTCAAATATATCATCCAGAGCATCTATGAATCTATCATCATGGAATCCGAGCTCGATTATTTTCGAGACAGATTCTGGCAGGAGGATTCACTTGAAATCGTGCGCACCAGAAGCCCCTTAATGAAAAAACTCTTTGATAAGGTGCGGTCAGTAGCGCCAACTAAAAGCACGGTTCTTCTGAGCGGTGAAACAGGAACAGGGAAAGGTGTGCTGGCAAGACTGATTCATCAGCATAGCAACCGAAAGGATGGCACATTCATAAGCGTTCATTGCGGAGCGATCCCGGATACCCTTTTGGAAAGCGAGCTGTTCGGACATGAGAAGGGCGCATTCACAGGGGCTGTCCGGAGAAAGTTGGGCAAGTTTGAAATCGCCCAGGGTGGCACAATTTTCCTTGACGAGATCGGCACTATTACTCCTTCTGCACAGATCAAGCTCTTGGAGATACTCCAGGATGGGACTTTTCATCGCGTTGGCGGAGAAGAGATGATCGAGGCCAATGTGAGGGTGATAGCGGCTACAAATGCGGATTTGAAGAAAATGTGCGAGGCCGGCCAATTTAGAAAAGACCTCTATTACCGATTAAATGTCTTTCCACTCGAGATCCCGCCTCTCAGAGAAAGAATGGAGGACATCGCATATATTATCGATGTCATTCTTAAAAGACTGAAGAAATTTGATATAAAAGAAATTCACGACGTTCATCCTCATGTCATAGATGCTTTTGGAAAGTACTCATGGCCGGGGAATATTCGTGAGCTGGAAAACCTTATGGAGCGTGCCTACATACTGGAAGCTTCTATAATATTAACGCCCGAGAGCTTTCCAAACGAGCTTTTCACCTCTGATCTTTCGCCGGTACAAGTCAAGGAAGGCATTTCTCTCAGATTGGCGGAGGTGAGACACAGAGCTGTAGAACAGAGCGAAAGGTTCTATTTAAGAGAACTATTGGCCGCAAACAAGGGACGAATAAAAGAGACTGCCGAGGCAGCCGGTATCAGTACCCGTCAACTACATAAATTGATGAAAAAATATAGTATTACAAAGGAGGATTTCAAAGCCCTCTCATCATAGCCAATGTTTCAGCACATTTAGTTCCGAAAATAAAGTAGCGAAGCGCTAAATTCCCCATTATTTTAATAGACTGCATTGCATCCATCGCCCTATCATCTGCTTGATCGAATTTCATTCCACAAAAATCAGAACCGTTAGTTCTGGTTCCTGTTCGTGACAATTATACAAAAAATAGCATTATCAACAGGTTGAGGATGTGGCGCGATTATTGCTTATTAAATTACCCCGCAGCAAGCTTCGGGGAATTTAACCCAATAACTCACGAAAATCTGTGTAATCTGTGGATTCAAAGTAAAGGATTTCAATAATTGACTCAACCAAAGATGAAACCTAAAATAAGAGCAGTAATTTTTGATTTTGACGGAATTATCATAAGTTCAAAAGTTGCAGAATATGAATCATGGAAAAAGGTATTTAATGCATATAATTGCAATTTGAGTATTAAGAAGTGATCGTTAACTTAATTAAGGAATGTTCGACAAAAGGATTGTTAGTCGGTTTAGGCTCAAACGGCAAACACGATAACGTTATATTTCATCTGGCCAGGTTGAAAATCATAAACCTATTTAATAGTATAACATGCCGAGATGATGTAGAAAATAAGAAACCTGCTCCAGATATATATAATGCCCTGTTAAAAAAGCTAAAAGTAAAATCAAGTGAAGCTATAGTTTTTGAAGACTCTCCGCCAGGCATTTCAGCGGCGAAAGCGGCAAACCTATATTGTGTGGCTATACCCAACCCAATTACAAAATATCTGGATCTAACAGAGGCGGATAAAATTATAAAACGCATAAAGACTTTTTCATTAGACAATTTGCTTATTGAAATCTCTGGACCAGCCCTAACACCAAAAATA
>JAYEFW010000304.1:0-9856 GCA_034658795.1 Thermodesulfobacteriota bacterium | reverse complement strand
TGGGTCAAGGTGCCGCACAAGGAGCATTATAAGGATCAAGCGGAGTGCGATGTCGGCCAGTATGCTGCTATTATGACTTTTGAGGTGAAGTGATTGGCGGGCGAGAAAGTGAGCAGGTGGGAAAGTGAGAAAGTGAGCAGGTGAGCAGGTGAGCGGGTGGAAAAGTGGAAAAATGAAAAAAGGGGGTTGGATATGAAGAAGTTAAGATCGCTGGTTCTTTTGTTAGGAATTTTCGGTTTTATCTTGCCTTGTGTTAGCCTGGCAGATGAAGAAAAGAAAGAAGATGTGGATAAATCCGTAAAGCTTGAACGGATTGTGGTTACTTCTCCAAGAACGGATGAAGAGTTAAAGGTTGAGATTCCGGTTATCGACTCTACTTACCAGGTTGGTGCCACAGTGGTGGATGTCCTGGACAGTATGTCCGGTATTGACATCTCCAGAACGAGCTTGGGAACTCCACAAGGATCTATGGTAAAGATAAGGGGATTAGGTGAAGACAGGTATATAGTGAATCTTGACGGAAGGCCATTGACCGGAGCAGGTGTTTATGGCGGCTACTATGTTGACTGGAGCATGCTTTCTCTACAGGATGTTGAAAAAATCGAAGTAATCAAGGGGGCTTATCTGGCTGAGTATGGGAATACATTGGGAGGTGTCATCAATGTTGTTCCAAAGGAGCCGACGGAAAAACTTGACCTTAGAATTGCGGCAGGAGTCAAAGAGTATGACACATACGATGTACAGGCTCTGATTTCAAAACGGACAGGGCCATTCGGAATTGTCGTGGGAGGCGGTTACCGGGAGAGTGACGGTTACCTCCGGAATAATTATATGGAAAGAAAGGATATTTCTGCCTCTCTTTCTTATTATTTACCTGGAGAAGGGAAGATCAAGATTGGTGTGCGCTATAATGAAGGGGAATACGGCATGATCGTCGAGAATATGAAGGATTCTGCCAATTACGATAGCAGCTATCCGGAAAGTGAGGGAGACACCCTTATTGGTCCCGGATTTTGGTGGCAATGGGGAAGAAGCCTTGGCGATGGTAGTTATTACCAGAAGGAAAGGTATGAGTGGGATGTTGTTTTGGAAAAGAATCTTTTTGGAATAGATTGGGAGGCAAGATATTATCTGAACGATGAAGACCGAACAGATTATGTTTATGAAGAGACGAGCGGTGTTCTGGCTATGAAACGTGATGCTCCGCCTGATTACTCCTGGGGCTGGAGTTTCAAAGGAGGAAAGGTAGTATCAAATCATACTCTGAAAGCTGGAGTTGAGGGGAATTACCTGGGGTATGGGGGAATAACGTACAAACATGTTGATAAAACGTATCTTGGGGGATGGTTTGAAGACTCAGAGGACAAGCACGAACTGTCGAAGGTCAATTCAGCTTTTATTCAGGATAGATGGTCTTTGCTTTCAAACCTGGATATTTATCTGGGACTCAGGGTTGATGACTATAAGGGGGATGACAATGATGACTGTGAGGTTGTAGAGGATACTCCGATCTCTCCCAAGTTCGGCATCTTTTATTCCCCGATATCTAATCTTGAAACCTTTGTTACAGTGGCAAGAGCTGTCAATTTTCCAACTCTTCCCAAATATTACTGGTATTATGGCGGATATGATCCTGAAACAGATGGAATTAACAGAAAAGCTTTGACCTTTGAGGATTCCATGCAATACGAGATCGGGGGAACATATAAGGGGATCAGGGATACCAGTATTTCCGCAAAGGTTTACCATTACGATATTGATGATTATTTTAGGTGGATATTTGGTTATAAACCGAGTCGTGTGGTTTATAACATCGACAATGTTAAGCTGACAGGCTTTGAGTTGGATATTGACTCAAAACTTTTCAATAATGTTTATGCTTTTGCCAATTATACCTATCAAACCACTAAGAAGAAAGGCGATATATTGGACGCGAGTAACATCTCCGATGAGATTAGCGAATTACCTGAGCATAAGTTCAACGTGGGAATTCAATATAAAAGGGATGATGGCGCTCTTGC
Organism: Thermodesulfobacteriota bacterium; assembly: GCA_034658795.1. GTDB lineage: Bacteria > Desulfobacterota > Desulfobacteria > Desulfobacterales > ETH-SRB1 > B13-G4. Next base: position 7,835 of record JAYEFW010000304.1, on the reverse strand, counting down.
CAGATTAACTTTAAAATGGGTTGATTCCAGGGAGGTTCCCATAGGCGCGGCAAATATGGCTGATACAGGAGAGATGGACAGCTACTCCCTGCTTAACTGTATAATCAAGTACCCTGTTGTAAAGGATCATGGCTATCTGTATGCAGGATGTGAGAATATATTGGATGAGGAATATGAAGAGAGTTACGAATATCCAATGCCGGATCGTATGTTTTATGGAGGAATTGAAGTTAGGTTTTAGATTAGCGCCCTTCAGGCGAGCTGTTAAGCTGTTAAGCCGTTGAGCTGATAAGCTTACCAGCTAAGAGCTATGAACCATTATTGCAAACTAATAGCCTCTAACCTATTAATAAAATTGACCAAAAAATGGAAATTCCTATACTATTAAATTAGAATAACTGCTAAATAAAGGGTTTTAATTATGAAAATATCAAGGCATTTGATTTTAATATTTTTTCTTGTGGCTTTTCTCTTTTGTTTTTCTGCATCTGTCTGTTTTGCCGGAAATACAGGGAAGCTTTATATCCTTGGAATGGGGCCGTCCGGGCCAGATCTGACAGCTCCAAGGGCAATTGCTGTTCTTGAAAAAGCAGATACAATTCTCTGTTCTTCGCGTATGCAAAAAAGGTTTTGGAAGCATGTTGATCCCAATAAGGTAGCCTTTAATCCCTGGGAAGGGATACATGGTGAAGAAGCCGGGAAATTAAGAAAAACAGATTACAAAAAATGGATTGCAAGGGTAGAAAAACAAAAGAAAAAGGTTCAAGCCTTTGTGTTGCGGCATATCAAGGATGGCAAGACCGTAGTAATGCTGGATGGCGGAGACCCATGTGTCTATGGCCCGTCTCTTTACTGGCTATTAAAGGGATTTGACGACCGACATTTTGAAATCATTCCCGGAATGAGCGCTTTTAATGCGGCAAGCGCTGCTCTCAAAAGACCCATGACAGGGGAAAATACACAATTTGTTATGCTCACAGCGCCATTTTCTCTGTTTGGAGATTCTTATGAAAAGGCTGACGAGGTACTGCAAGATCTTTCAAAGTATAAAACAACAATGGTTTTTTATATGGCGCTCTCTTCAATAGATAAACTTGTTGAGAAATTCAAGAAATACTATCCTCCTGAACTTCCCATGGCTGTTGTCTATTACGCAGGTTATCCGGAAAAAGAGCAGGTGCTGAGGAGTACACTTGGAACAATTCTTGATGATCTGAAGAAGGTTGATGAAAAGTGGTTAGGTCTTCTGATAATCGGAGAATGTGCGAAGTAAATATGTTTACAGTTCACGGTTGTCAGTTTACAGTTTACAGTTTTTTAATGAAATATGCAACGACTGAAGCATTTTAACCGTAAACCGTAAAAGGATATTGAATTGAAAGATATACTGAACAACCATCATCTGAAAAGAGAAATCGGTCTTTTTTCAGCAACTATTCTGGTGATTGCCAATATGGTGGGCACCGGCATATTCACTACTTCCGGTTTCATCATGGAAGAGTTGGGCAATCCTCAGGCAATGCTTTTGTGCTGGCTTGTCGGGGGCGTTTTTGCCCTGTGCGGGGCGCTCTGTTACGGAGAGTTGGGCGCCATGTTTCCAAGGGCAGGCGGAGAATATGTCTTTTTGAGAGAAAGCTTTGGCAAAGGAATGGGCTTTCTTTCCGGCTGGATATCGTTAATTGTCGGGTTTTCAGCCCCTATTGCAGCAGCAGCAATTGCCTTTGCCACATATTTTTTCCGCATCCTGCCGGTTTCGTTTAGCGCAAAACTCACCGCTCCTTTCCTGGAAATCGGCATTCTTGCAATATCCCCGATTACCATGCTGGCAATAACTGTTATCATTATATTTTCGCTGATTCATTATCACAGCGTTTTTTTAGGCGCCAGAGTGCAAAACTGCCTGACTATATTTAAAGTAGGCCTTATCATTGTTTTTGTTACGGCAGGTTTCTGCATGGGTCATGGCTCAATAGAAAATTTTTCAGGAGGTCTGGAGATAAGTTTGATTTTCCAGGACAAATTTGCTATCTCACTGATATTTATCACATTTGCCTACAGCGGATGGAATGCTGCTGCTTATCTTGGAGGTGAGATAAGAAATCCTACCAGAAATATTCCGCTTGCTCTTTTTACCGGCACAGCCCTGGTAGTCTGTTTATATCTTCTTTTAAATATCGTCTATATCTATGCGCTATCGCCGGGCGAGATGAGCGGAGTGCTTGAAATCGGAACAAAATCCGCTGTTTCTCTGTTTGGCGATAATATCAGCAGATATTTCAGCGGCGCTATTGCTATAGGCATTCTATCGGTTCTAAGTGCTATGATTATGGCCGGACCAAGGGTCTATTATGCTATGGCAAGGGACAGTGTCTTTTTTGAGCTCTTCGGCAAGGTCAATGCCCTTCGCCAGACGCCTGTATTTGCCATCTTGCTGCAAGCGGTTATTGCCATTATCATGGTTATCACCGCATCCTTTGATAAGCTTCTTTTATATATCGGCTTTACGCTTTCACTGTGCGCCATGTTGACTGTAGTCGGAATGATACTCCTCAGGATAAAAAAGCCTGATCTAAAGCGTAGTTATAAAACTTTCGGATATCCTGTAACCCCGCTTTTGTTTATCTCAGGCAATTTATGGATTATCTATTTTTGCATAAAAAGCAGGCCGATTACCTCTTTGTTCGGATTAGGAACAATAGGATTAGGCATTTTAGTTTACTTATATTTTAAGAGAAAAAACAGGATCGCTGGAAAGGAGACTTAAGTGATGAGAAATTTTACCTGTTTATTGATCTTCCTTTTTTTAATTTCTGCCGGTTGTGTGCCTTTGATTTCCAGAGAATTGAGAAAGGAGTTGTCACCGGATATAACCTTCAAGCAGGTTATCAAAGACCCGGATGCTCATAAGGGGAAGACGATTCTTATCAGCGGAATAATTCTCGGCTCCAAGAACACGAAAGAAGGGACCCTGATTGAGATACTTCAAAAACCGGCGGACATAGGGGGAAGGCCAAAGGATGTGGATGATTCCGATGGGAGGTTTCTGGCTTTATACGACGGGTATTTGGATACAGCGATCTATAGCCGCGGGCGAGATGTTGCAGTGGCAGGGGAAATTACAGGAAAAAGGGTCCTGCCTCTGGGGGAAATAGATTATATCTATCCCCTCATTTCTATCAAGGAAATTCATCTCTTCAAGGTCAGAAAAAAAGAAATATCTCGTTATTGTCCCTATCCTTCTTGTTGGTGGTATATCCCCTGGTGGTATCATCCATAGTTAGTGCCTGACCGAAAATTTCTTGAATTGCGTTTTTCCTGTCAATGCGAGAAGCGTAGCGACGAAGCAATTTCTTGGAAAGAAGGGGATTGCTTCGTCGTTCGTTCCTATTTCCTCGCAATGACCGCTTGGAACGAGGAGTTTTCGTTCAGATACAAAAACAAACTGAATAACCATGACCTGAAAACGGAAGTTGGTTTCTTTTCGGCAACTATTTTTGTAATTGCCAACATGGTGGGAACCGGAATATTTACGACCTCCGGGTATGGGGAACGCTCAGTGCAATCGCATGAAAATTAATATAATTCCTCGGGTTTTATTATCCGATAAAAATAACCGGATGCGGCAAGATCTTTTGTGGGGCTGCTGCGCGAAATTAAAACTTTCTGAATTGTTTTCTTTTTGAATTTTCTTTTCAGAATTTCTGTTTTTCTTTCTACATCTTTAATAATACCCATACCAACAGGAGTTAATGAATATTTCATTTCACATAATGTTATTACATTGTCCTTCCTGTCAAAAAGAAGATCTACCTGAACTCCGGATTTATTTTTTCCGGCGGCTTCAAAATATGGTCCAAAAGAAAACTCAATCCCTGAAAAACCCAAAATGCTACATATTTTACCAGCATGCTCCATGCAGAGATACTCAAAAGCCCGTCCCATCCATGCATTAAATGAACCGGTCTGAACAATCCGGCTGAAAAGCCTTTTATAGATGTTAGATCTGATTTTTTTTAGATTTGATTCAATAAATGAAAAGTAAAAGCGCAGATAAGCATCTGAAAGCCTGTATTTCAACAGACGAGAATTATACCCCTTATGAAATGGCGTACACGATGAAATAAAGCCCGCTGATTCCAGGTTATACAACTGTTTTGTCAACCCTCCTCCCAAATCGACTCCGGCTTTTTCCGAAATCTGTCTGCGAAACAGACCGTAAGGATATTTTGCAAGCGCCCTGACAATTCTTTCATATTCAGGCTTTTGCCCAAAATGACTTGTGAATATCCGGTTATATTCATCAGTCAGATATCCTGTCTCTGAAAAAGCAAGCTCCTCCAATCCTGCATACAGGGAAGTCTTTTCCCTTACAAGATCCAGATATTTCGGGACACCGCCCAGAATCATCTGCGATTCAATTATTTCAAGGTCACCCTTACCTGTTAACATTTTTCGAGTGTCCGGAAGCAGAAACCCTTTTAGGTGTATAACCAGATCAGTTCTTCCAAATAACGCACTGGACTTCAATACGCTGTTTATCATAAATGAAGCTATGGAACTGCAAAGGATAAGTGTTGTTCCTTTTATCTTTGAAATATATAGCTCCCATACCATTTTCAGGTCCGCAACAATCTCTTTGCGATAGTTGGCCATCCACTGGAATTCATCAAAAACTATATGTCCCGGATTACACTCCATTTCTTCATAAAGATACATGAACGCTTCACGCCATGTTTTTACTTTTTCGTCTTTTATTCTTTTATTGGACTGATGATGCAACTGGAAAATGAAATTATCTATCTGATCCTGCTTTGATCTGCCTTCAATGCCCTCAAAAATCAACACCCGTTCTTTTTCAAATGCTTTTTTTATAAGCTCGCTCTTCCCGATCCGTCGTCTGCCATATACAATGCCAATCAACGATTTATTCGATTTAATAATGTTTTGCAGATGCTGCAGCTCTTCTTTTCTTCCAATAAACATATTTACCTCATAAAATATTCCTATAATATATAGCTTTTATCAATACGGGGATAATTGTCAATAAATATATTTCCTGTAAATAGGTTTTTAACCAATAAAGGGAATATTTCCGATGAGGCATATGTCCTTAGATTGATATTTTTGGAAACGTTCGCTCCAATTTTCCCCACCGGAGAATACAAAAACTCCGGATCATCTTTCCCGAGACGAACAGATTCAGATTACAAGCCGCCTGTCCAGGAACGGCAGACAGGTGCAACGCACAGGCAGGGCCGAGCTTTGTAAACTGACAGGGAAAATCTTGACAGTGAACTTTTTATTTGTTAGAAAAATCTAAGTAGTTTAGTGATATCAAGCCTTGAAGGGATGTCTTATGGTTTTCCGATTGAAAAGTAGGAGAAAGTGAAGACGTAACTTGGATTGCAGAAAACATCTTAAATTGCGCCTTTTTTGTTTAGAAATTCTCTTTTTGAAAGCTTTAGCTCACTATACAAGGCAACTTATCTTGTGTATGGTCCTTATATTGGTAGTAGCAATTTTTCATAGAGGCTTTGTAGGTCTTATCATTGTTTTTGTTACGGCGGGTTTATGCCTGGAGCATGGCTCAATAGAAAATTTTTCACAAGGCCTGGAGATAAGTTTAATTTTCCAGGACAAATTCGCCATCTCACTGATATTTATCACATTTGCCTACAGCGGATGGAATGCTGCTGCTTATCTTGGAGGTGAGATAAAAAACCCTGTTAGAAATATTCCGCTGGCTCTTTTTACAGGTACAGCCCTGGTAGTCTGTTTATATCTTCTTTTAAATATCGTTTATATCTATGCGCTATCGCCGGGCGAGATGAGCGGAGTGCTTGAAATCGGAACAAAATTTTGTTTTTGTATCTCGTTTTTAATAAGGATGATCGTGAAAGCAAGAGAATTTTCACGTATCCGGCATGGCTACCAACATAAAGCGGGACACTTTTCACCATTTTGGCCCTATGGCAATTCCACAATCAAGCAAAATTCAGGGAGTTGCTAACTAATTGAATTTATATGCTGTCCCGCCTTACGTTGGTAGCCTCCGGCATCGGTTAACACGCACAGACCCGGAGTCGTTCTTGTCGCACCGAGCGTGCTCATGGCGTCCTGCACTGCATCAGTGATATCGATTAGGGATCCACAAGACCAAGTTCGGCGTACGGGTCAACCCCTGCCTCCTTTACCCGATCGAGCTGTCCGGAAGTTACATTGAACTCGTCCGAAGCCAGTGATACGAACATATTTGGCTGATCGAGGTACGGCAGCATTTTGAAAGAGCTTTTTATCCGGGTCGTCCAAAAGATGGGATTTGTTTTACCACCTGGCGGCGTGAAATCGCTGATCTCGACATCAGAAATGTCACACATTTTTCCCCAATCATACTGGAAAGCAACACCTCTTCCTGAATTTGCTGAGCTGTTCCATATTATGAGAATTCCTGCGAGAGGTTTCTCTTTTACGAAGAGTTCTCCGGAACGTTGTTTCACAACCATGCTCTTCTTTCCAGGGGTTAAATCCAGAAGAATCTGGATAGCATCATCCTTGCACCAGTTCGGGCATCCGATCCATGTGTAGCTTTCGTCCTTCTCGAGTGGGTACTCCTCATTGATGTATTCCGCGATCAGGTAGCCAGACGACAGTCCCGGGCAGAGGTGGTTGTGCAGGTCCGCGCACTTCAAAAGGTCATTGGGTGCACCATATCCCCATGCGTTTGCGATCACAACGATTGAAAATGCATCGGGACCGATTGCTGCCTTCATCGCATTCCAGCCATCGCTGGTTGTCGCGTTCTCTCCGTCGATGTTTACCTTCGTTGCGGTGAATGCTCCATTCTTGTAAACCGCGTAAACGCAGTCCTTTGTCTCGTTGTCAAAGATCGCAAACCAGAGCGGCTTGTTTATCGATCTATGAATCGTCAGTAAGTTCCCATCTCCTATAGAACAACCCGTTCTCTTCCGGAGTGTTGCGATACACCCCTGTGTCGTCTCTTCATCAACTTTCACATATCCGGCATCGGTCAACACGCACAGACTCGAACTATTTTTCGTTGCCCCGAGCGTATGCATTGCGTCCTTCACCGCACCGGTTATATCCATCGAACCATCTGCGGCTGCAATTCCGGTGAATCCGGAACAGAGCAGCATTACCAAACCAAGTATAGCTATCTTCTTCATTTCAGTTACCTCCTGTAAACATTTCAGTATATTAAGTGATAAGAATTTGCTTTTTCTGCGATTGGCCCAGAGGAGGAAAAATTTGTTTACTCGCCCCCGTAAGCCACCAAAAAATCCAAGATACTCACCTTTAAACTGATACAATTTTTATGTCAAGATAGAATCGAATAAAAAGTGAGATAGAAGGGTAGTCTCTACAAAGCAGTGCAGGTTTGGAAATACTGACCTATTTTACTTTGTAAACACCTGATTTTTCGCTATGTGCTGCCAGAAGACATGATATGTAACTTATTGAAATTATTGACCTGCACTGTTTTGTAGGGACTACCCAGATTTGAGAGGAAAAATCGTGCGTCAGAACTGAGCACCTTCCTTGACAATTATAACGTGTTGATGGTATAAAAAAATCTTTGTGTCTGATCGGCACAATACGAACAAAAAAGTGGCAGAAGCCACTGCCGGCAAAAATAAGCCGATGACAGTACACGCATATTTTTTTGTTTATAAGAAATTGCTGGGAAGCAAAGGCGTTATTATGGATTTTTTTATTAAGTGGAACCATAAATCAGTTGTCATGTTTGTATTAGCATCTGCGGTTCTATTTAATCCCGTACTCACCTATGCCGAACAAATAAGCCAGGCGCTCAAAAT
>JAYEFW010000303.1:0-9856 GCA_034658795.1 Thermodesulfobacteriota bacterium | reverse complement strand
CGACAATTACAACTTTCAACTGGTTTACTCCTTTGATTATTTTTCACGGTCATTCTGCAATAGTCAATAATCAATAGTCAATCAAAAGCCTTTTGACAATATATTTATTATGTATATCAAACCCGACTATGATATATTAAATTATATTAAAGGAAGTGTCGAAAATACAACAGGTTGGAGTAATATTTTTGCATAAAATTTTGTAACTTTATGTTTTAACAGCATATTGATAACGAAAAAAGGCAGAGTCTGATGACTCTGCCTTTATCACAAAAATAGCTACTAAAGCGGCAAAAACTAGTTTATTGCCTGAATTTTGCTAAACCCGCTGTTTTTATCATTATAAGAACTGTTTCTCATCAATTTTCATGCAAGATTCAGGTATCGACCAGCTTACTGAACGGAAAAAGCCATATATCCCACCACTTCAGTAGTATGGTATATTTCACTGTCACGGGATTGTTCTTCAGTGATATTGATGTCGATTCCATATAAGTCCTTGTTTTGCCAGCGCAAGTTGGCAGTATCCCCGCCGTCGGTTGTTTGCATGTCGGCAAGAAACACAGGGGTAGCCATGAAGGTCTCATTATAAACGATGGTTTGCAAATTATGCGTAATCACATCATCTGTTTTATCGACTTCAAATGTCAGGTTACCCACGGTTCCGGATGATGGTTCCCAGGCGATGTAGGAAATAGTCTCAATGGTATGGATTTGACGATTGAGTTCTTGTTCCTGCATGCGAAATTCAAATCCTGTGGTATCAATATTCCTTAACCTGGAGCATACTGCATCTTCCTCATTAAAGCTTGAGACAGTGCTTGTAACCACAGGCACCTGGTTGAAGGTCTGGCTAAAGTCAACCCATCTAAAGGAGCCTGTTGAGTCAGTATTAAACGTTCCTGCCTCTACTTTGGTGCCATCCTCTAAGATATAGCTCCCCCGCTCCATGACTATATAGCTTACATTTTCAGTAGCGTGACCTCCATCCAGATAATCCCACTCCTGTACACGGATATCAAAACCTCTGCTATCCACATTTCGAATTCTTAAAACAGCCGGATCACTTCCATTATAGCTCAAAGGGTTGGCCACTACTACAGGATCAATAAACGTGTCATTCAATACTACCCGCTTCCAGTTGTGATCCACACTCACCTCGCCGATTTCTAAAGGAAATGCGGGGTTAGAGTTTGGATCACCTGGGTCAGAGCCTTCGGCTTTCTCAGTACCATCTGAAAAACCATCATTGTCGGAATCGGGATCTAAAAGATTGATGGTACCATCATTATCAAAATCCATATCCCAATCATATCCCCAAAATTCCACTTCGTCTCCATCATTGATACCATCTACGTCTGTATCAGGATCGTTGGGATTGGTTCCATAGATATTGATTTCATCATCATCCGTTAATCCATCTCCATCTGTATCAATATCAATATCAATATCAATAGTAGATTGAGGGACATAATAAACAATTTCATCAGAAAAAGGACTTTCATAGCCCTCAATATATGCAGTTACTGCGAAATAATATACTTGGCCTGATTTCAGAACGGGGATTGTATAGGTTGTCTGGTTGCCGACATTAATTTTAAACTCGTAATTCTCGTCATGTCTGCTTGAATAACCGTAGTATACTTTGTAGCCGGTAACATTTTCCGACTCTGGGTTTGGATCCCATTTCAATGTTACCACGGCAGCGATGGAAATGGCGGGTATAAAGAGCATAAGGGCTAAAGCCAAAACTACAATTCTGTAAAAGCGATAATTAATATGTTTAGATATCATTATTTTTATATACCTGTAGTGTTCAGTTATGTTACTGATTATTAAGTTAAAAATATAACCAATTATAGAATTAGATTCTGACCGGTGGAAACTTTCCTTGTGTTGTTGCTAAAAAAAGGTCGGAAAGTACTTTTGCAGCGAATAGAACCGATAGGGCATTATTGTGCTGTATTTATAAGAAGTTAGAAAAATGTCGCCCTAACTTATTATAAAAATATCATCATCATATAAAATCAGAAGCAAAGGCGGCTTTGGGATTTTCAACATTTATATGATTTTCCAAACACTTTAATGCAATTATCTTAGATTGGTCATTGCATCTACGATTTTTGACAGACCTTCTTTCTGGTATGCAGCCTGAATATGAAAATCGTCGCCTTTCAATTCCTAATCTTCTGCCATTAAAAAGATATGTGATATTTTTTTTCATTGATATTACCCTTTATTATTATTGAGGATTTAAATGATTATAATATCTTTAATTTTTTAGTTTTGACTAATTCGAAAAAAATCAGAGCGTTATGCAGTTCTATTAATTTACAGACCGATTATTAATCTAATCTCGTTTTAATTTCATTTTGATTATAGCAAAGCAACATGTGTGCCAAAGAAATAATTTGTTGATATACTGTATAGTTAAAAATAATAATGCTTCTTAAAATGGGTTCTGGTTACGAATATTGCGCAGTGAGTTACGTTTTTTTCACACGTTGTAAGAAATGTTTAAAATTGAGCTGAAGTGAAAATTTAATGCTGCGTCAGGGCTGGAATAATTCCGGCATGATTGACTTGTTTTTATACTTCTGTTATTAGAAATTATAGATATATTAGGCAGCTATATTTTCATGTCATCTAAGCAATGCTGAAAAATAAACTAAGAAACGTGGACGGATTAACTTCCGCAAGTAGGCGCATAGATTTGGGTCAGATTTGTTCGATCTCAGATCACAAAAGTTGATGGAATAGCGGGCTATTTTGATATTTTTGTGATTTGAGATCGGGCAAAGGTGGCCTGAAGCTGTGATGCATAGTTGAGTAAGTTATTTCGTCCACGTTCCTAAGCATCAATTTGAGCTTATGCTTAAATTGTTTCCCTCCACTTGAAATACTGTTTCTCCATAAATGGAGGGTTTTACTATGTTCTTCCGATAATATTCACTTCTAATATCTCTATAAAATTCTTTATTAAAATTTTGGTATATTTTATAGATGGTTTTTTGTAATTTATGATAAAAAAGTTTGTTGTCGATATTTATTAATATATTTTCAGGAGCCGTTGAAAACGGAACTTAAATGAAACTGCGCTTTGGAATAATCAGCAAGTTGCTTGTTTGGTTTTTTATTCCCGTAATAATCTTTTATGTAACGATTATATTGCTCTATATGGATGTTCAAAAGATTGTGGATATATCGGAAGGCATTATTACTAAAAACACCAGGATATCTTTGATTTCAAAAAAAATGATCGAGAACCTGATCCGCATGGAAGAAAATGATAAAAAATATCATCTGCTGAAAAAAGATGACTATTTTAATTATTTTGTTCTGGCTCAAAAAGAATTTGAAGGTAATTTTGTCGAAATACTGGAACTGGAACGTTCGGGAATGGAAATCCCTCGAGAGTGGAGACAACTTTATAAAAGTTATCAGGATTTTTCTACTACATTTGAAAATTTAAGGGAAAATGAATCGTCAGGCTCTTTATGGATCCATGAGGCTGTAACCAATGAATGGATACAGATAATTTCAGAGCTTCGTGCAAAAAACGAGCATGATATTGCATTAGCGACTATGGCGCTAAATTCTCGCAGCCAGAAATCTGCTCGTAATGTTCTGGTTGGACTGATGCTTTCAAGTGTTGTTGGTTTATTTGTAATTTTGTTCTTAGCATATTCTATGATTCGTCCTCTCAGAGAACTCCTCAGGGGAATAAGATCTGTTTCGCAGGATAGAATTAGCAAGACGGTTAATATCCGTTCCAAAGATGAATTCGGAGAATTGGCAGGAGCATTTAACGACATGACTTTACGCTTAAGGGAAGAGGAATGTATGCGATCTGATTTTATTTCCATGTTGAGCCATGAGATCAGAACCCCCTTGACTTCGATCCGGGAGTCGGTAAATATGATTGTTGAAGAAGTAATGGGGACAATTAACAACAGGCAAAGAAAATTCCTTGAGATAGCAAGTATTGAAATAGGCAGGATTTGTAATTTATTGAATCACCTTATGCAGGTTTCGCGTTTGGAATCACAGACCATCGAGATTATGGCACTGCCTCTTGATATATCATCTTTTATAACCAGATGTATCTATCAACTGCAACCTTTAGCTGATACCAAAAAGATAAGCGTTGAAGCGCAGATAGCTCCGGATATCCCCGGCATGACAGGTGATCCGGAACACCTCCAAAGGGTTTTAACAAATCTTCTGAATAATGCCATTAAGTTTTCAGATCCTGGATGCAGAGTTGTTTTGCGAGTAGTGCCTAATAAAAACCGTACCATGTTGGATTTTTCCGTATCTGATAACGGACCCGGTATCCCGAAAGAGGAACAGTCACTTATATTTAATAAGTATTACCGGGCAAGGGGAGTTAGAGATCATATGGATGGTCTTGGGCTTGGCCTTCATATATCAAAGAATATTGTTGAGTTTCATAAAGGAACAATCTGGGTAAAGAGTACTGTTGGACATGGAAGCACTTTCGGTTTTACACTTCCAGCTTCTTAAGAACAAGTAGCTTCAGAATTATGGATGTTGTGTAATGAATTTTAAAAAAAACATTAAAGCAAGGATAATTTTTTTTGCACAAGTGGCGATGTTATGTGGCATTTTCTTATGTTTGGCCTGTGGGCAACATTCTCAAAAAATTAAATCTTTTTTTATTGCCGACTATAAAGTTTATTTGAAAATTTTAGAGAAAGGAAATGAGGCTTTTCAAAAAGGAGACTTTAATAGGGCGCGGGAAATTTATGAAATTTTGTACCAGAATTCCAGAGATGAAACTATTGCGCGTGAGTCTCTTTATGCACTTGCCTGCACACATTTTATCCTGGCTGAAAACTCTGATGATTTCAACAAGGCCATTGTTTTCTGGAATAAATGGACTAACCTTGCACCATCTGTTTTGGAAAATGCGGATCCCAGGATGCTGGGACCATTATTACAGAATAAAGTAAAGAACTGGATAACTGATGCAGGCACGGTGGAAATACTGAAGTCAGAGGCGAATAAAGTAAAGCTGTTGCTTCAATCAAAGGAACAACAAATCCAGACTTTAAAACATCAAATAAAAACTTTAGAAGAAATTGATCAGAGGATACAGGAAAAAAAACAGGAGATTTCTTCCAATATTGAATAATTTTGCTATAGATTTTCAGATAATTAGATTTCACTGTGTTATCAGTCGTCGACGTATAACTCATACGCCTTCCTTCTTCTATCCTTGTGAAATTAATTATCTGAAAATCTATATATTCGTAAAAAGTTTGCTTTTACTCGAAGTTTTTTTACAAAAGGCTTTTTTACGTGTTCACCAATTTTAAAGGGAATAAATTTTGAATTCACAGCCATCAATCTTAGTAGTAGATGATGACCTTCATGTCCTGGAAGTAATTGAGGCCCGGCTTTCTTCATCAGGATTTCAGGTTTGCAAGGCTTCCGGAGTACAGGAGGCTATAGGGATACTAAAGGATAAAAAGATTGATCTTATAGTTTCTGATATGAAGATGCCGGGGATGGGCGGCATGCATTTGCTAAAAAATGTCAGATCTCTTGTGCCTGGACTCCCTCTAATTTTTCTAACTGCCTATGGGACAATTCCCGATGCTGTTCGTGCTGTTAAAGCCGGAGCTGTAGATTATTTGGTAAAACCTTTTGATGGGCGTGATCTGATTAATAAAATTCGTAAAATCTTAAAAAATGGTTATAAGAGTTTAGCCCCTGGCGAGATTCCTTATGAGTCAAAGCAGAGCTACTTTGGGGAAAGCTCTGTTATGAAAGAAATTTATGGGCTTGTTGAGCGAATCGCAGCAAGTAATGTTAATATTCTAATCCTTGGTGAAAGCGGGTCAGGAAAGGAACATATCGCCCATATAATACATCAACAAAGCCTTCGGAAAAAACACCCATTTGTTGTAGTTGATTGCGGTTCCACGCCGGCAGGTCTTTTAGAGAGCGAACTTTTCGGACATGTTCGGGGAGCTTTCACGCAAGCCATACGCGACAAAAAGGGTTTAATAGAAACCGCAAATCGTGGTACGCTTTTTTTAGACGAAATCGGAAATATATCCCCTGATATGCAGATACGTCTTCTCCGGTTTTTAGAGGACAGGAAGATAAGAAGAGTAGGAGATCTGCAAGAGATACCTGTTGATTGCAGAATTATTGCAGCAACTAATTCAGACTTATTAGAAGATATTAAAGCAGGAAGGTTCAGAGAGGACCTTTATTACAGACTACGCGTTGTTACATTGAAAGTTCCACGGCTGCGGGATAGAAAGGAAGATATCCCTTTGTTAGCCCGTCATTTTGTTGATAAGTTTTGCGAGAGCTATGAAAATAAGGCAGTTGAACTACCGTCTGAAACCATTAAATGGCTTTGCAATTATCCGTGGCCTGGTAACATTCGTGAGCTCAAAAATGCTCTGGAAGCTGGAGTAGTCCTTTGCCGGAACGAAGTGTTAAGTATCGACGACCTCTATCTTGCAGGTTTGCCTGAGGTTCCTTACTGTGCCTCTTCTAAAGACAAACCTCTTTCTCTTGAAGAAGCCGAGTGCAATGCAATTCTCCACGCTTTGAAAGAGGCAGGGGGAATACAGAAGAATGCAGCTAAATTACTAGGGATAAGCCGAAGAGCTATACATTATAAAATTAAAAAATATGAAATTGATTTGTCAAAAATCCGCTAAACTTTAGGAACGTGGACGAAATAACTTCCCCAACTATACATCACAGCTTCAGGCCGCCTTTGTCCGGTCTCAAATCACAAAAATATTGAAATAGCTCGCTATTCCTTCAACTTTTGTGATCTGAGATCGAACAAATTCGACCCAAATCTGTGCGCCTACTTGAGGAAGTTAATTTGTCCACGTTCCTTAGCAAAATATGATTTATCCCAATTTAGTTTATATAGACTTTCAGATAATTAATTTCACAAGGCCAGAAGGAGGAAGGCGTATTAGTTATACGTCAACGACTGATAACACAGTGAAATTATTTATCTGAAAGTCTATAGTCTCTTCAATAACTCATGGTGAATGTTATTAAATCCGCCGTTTGACATTACCAGAACAAGGTCGCCGGGCTTTGCCGTGTTTTCAAGATATTTTATTATAGATTCCGTGTTCGGGAAGTAGTGCGCGTCTTTTCCTCTATTTTGCAGATCATTAACAAGTTTTTCAGATGAAAAATGCTCATCCGGGGGGATCTTGTTGAGAAGAGGAGGTTTGCGGATACAAATGATATCTGCATGATCAAAAGAAAGAGGATATATGTTCTGGAAGATGTTTCGCATGCTGGTATTGGTTCTCGGTTCAAAAACAGCTATTAGCCTTTTGTTTTGATAAAATGATTTAACCGCTTTTACAGTTTCTTTAACAGCAGTAGGATGATGGGCAAAATCATCCATAACTGTAATGCCTCTTTTTTGGCCTCGTATTTCCTGGCGCCTCTTTACGCCCTGAAAACTTTCAAGTGCTTTCGCGATAACCTCCTTCGGTATCATCAATTTGTCGGCTACAGCAACTGCCGCCAAAGTATTTAACAAATTGTGCTCTCCGAAGATTCCGGTTTTAAAGGTTTTAAAAGTTTTACCTTGTTTTAAAACCTCAAAAAAAGTCCAGGGAGGTGCATAGAATACTTTCCCCAGGCCCCATGCTGAACTCGTATTTTTTCCATATTTAATAACGCAGCATTTCCTGCCGCTAATAAGCCCGTCTATATTTTTATCGCTGTCAAAAACAACTAACGTACTTTTTTGTGAAATACCTGATATAAAAATATCAAAGGCATTTTTGACCTGGTCAATATCTTTAAAAATATCGGCATGGTCAAATTCAACACTTGTAATAACCGCCATGTGGGGATCGTAATGTAAAAATTTCGGCCCCTTGTCAAAATATGCTGTATCGTATTCATCTCCCTCTATTACGATGAATTCTCCTTTGCCAAGTCGGTAGTTGCTGTTGAAATTTCTTAATATTCCTCCAATAATAAATGAGGGATCAAGTCCCGCGATATAAAGTATCCAGGCCATAATAGAAGAAGTTGTTGTCTTGCCGTGAGTTCCTGTAACAAGTATTGTTTTCTTGCCATCTGCAACAAACCTGTTAACTGCCTGGGGCATTGAACAGAAATTTAGCCCCAGCTTGTTCATTTTATTAATTTCAGGATTATCCTCTTTTACTGCATTTCCAACAACTATAAGATCATGAGCACTGAAAATATTCTTTTCATTAAAACCTTCTGCGACTTTTATACCCTTGATAGAGAGAAAATCGCTCATGGGAGGATAAGTTTTTTGATCCGAGCCCGTTACCTCAAAGTCCATATCCTTGAGCATGCAGGCAAGCGCAGCCATGCCTGTGCCGCATATGGCGGTAAGGTGTATATTTTCCACTTTGTCAGGGATTAAGTTTTTTTTCAGATCCATTGATTGCAGATTACTTGGATTTTTTTTCATCAAGATCTTTTTTAAATTTCTTTTCCAGTTCGGCAAAGAGATTTTTTTTCTTTTTTTCCTGTTCTGACTTAAAAAGCTCTATTTTTTGTATATAATCCTTTTTAGCATTTTGAAATTGTTTGAGTTCTTTTTCAAGATTATCTTCTATTGCCCCCTGGGGAATTTCTTCTAATAGTAAGTGATCTTTTATAAAAAGTTTGGTCCCAAAGGCTCCTTCAATAACATCTATGATATTCATTTCGTTAAGCTTCCTGCATACGAAATTGCCCTGTTCCAAGGAGAATGATATTGTGCGGCAAACTTCATCGATTGAAGGTGATGCAAACTTCTGGTGTTCAAGAATCCTTATTGCCGCAACTACGAGATGAGCATCGGAATAAAAACCTTTACCTTTCATTACAAACCTATTTAAATATAAATTTTATATGGTTACCATACCTTGACATAGAATCTTAAGGAGAGTAACATTTCATAAAATTTTGTCAAGTTAATGAAATACATAATTTATTTGGAGGGTACCATGACGGAAATTATTGATGTAAGAGCTAGAGAAATCCTTGATTCAAGAGGAAATCCCACAGTTGAAGTGGATGTCATTGTTGCCTGCGGCGCTGTAGGACGTGCAGCGGTTCCTTCTGGGGCTTCAACAGGCAAACGTGAAGCATTAGAGCTTCGCGACACGCGCTCTAAACGATTTGGCGGAAAAGGCGTAACCAAGGCTGTAAAAAATGTTTTAACTATAATTGCTCCTGCTGTACGAGGTATGGATGCGGCTAATCAAATGGCACTTGATAACTTGATGATTGAATTAGATGGTACTCCCAACAAATCAAAACTTGGAGCAAATGCAATTCTCAGCGTATCCATGGCAGCTTCAAGGGCGTCGGCGTCAGCTTATGGCTTACCGCTTTACAAATATCTCGGAGGAATAAATGCAAGATATCTTCCCATCCCAATGATGAATATTATAAACGGAGGCGTACATGCTGCCAACAATCTTGATATACAGGAGTTCATGATAGTACCTATTAGCTCAAAAACCTTTGCGCAGGCTGTAAGAATGGGAGCTGAAATTTTTCACAGCCTTAAAAAGGTGCTTAAAAAGAAAGGGCTTAGTACTTCGGTGGGAGATGAAGGCGGTTTTGCACCTGACCTTAAATCAAACGAAGATGCAATAAAATTTATCATTAACGCAATTGAATCTGCAGGATATCAACCAGGCAAAGATGTTGGTCTTGCATTGGATTCGGCTGCAAGTGAATTTTACACAAAAGGAAAATATATCCTGAACTCAGAAAATAAAAAACTCAAGCCAGAGGAAATGATAGATTATTATGAAAATTTAATTGATAAATATCCTATTTTTTCCATAGAAGA
>JAYEFW010000302.1:0-2253 GCA_034658795.1 Thermodesulfobacteriota bacterium | reverse complement strand
TTAGCTCAAAGTAGCCAACCGTGAAACTGACAACCTGAGTTATTACGATATAATATTTATATTTTTAGTATTGACATTAATTAAATAATAGGATAATAAATACTGATATACAAAAAAAGTGGAGCTATAGGCCGTAGGCCATATGAAAAATAATTAAATAAAGGAGGATTTTTAAATGCCACAAGTAGAATATGGGGGAGTAACATTTACTGTAGATGAAGACGGATTTATTGATGATTTTAATAACTATTGTCCGGAGTGGTTACAACATGTTAAAAAAGAAGAAGGTATTGAAGAGTTAAATGATGAGCACATGAAGCTCGTTGAAGTGCTCAGGGATTACTATGAAAAAAACGGTATTGCACCAATGGTTCGTGTCCTTTCCAAGGTTACAGGCTTCAAACTGAAGCATATATATGAGCTTTATCCGTCTGGACCAGGCAAGGGAGCCTGTAAGATGGCCGCTCTTCCAAAACCAACCGGATGCGTCTAATCAAAAAATGTAAAAGGTTTAAAATCTAATTGTTCAAAAAAGGCTCTGCTTTCTAAAGCAGGGCCTTTTTTTCTGGAGGCAAGATGATACTTAAAATTAAAACCGGATCCAAAACAGAATTAATCGATATTACTTCAGAGATACGGAATTTGGTTAGATCCTCCAGTATAAAAGAAGGCTTTTGCATGCTTTATGTGCCTCACACTACCGCGGCTGTTACGATTAATGAAAGTGCTGACCCCAGCGTTAAATCCGATATTTTAATGATTTTAAACAAAATCATCCCCTGGGAAGCTGAATATCGCCATCTTGAAGGAAATTCTCCTGCCCATATAAAATCAACAATTGTCGGAGCTTCTGAACTAATCGCAATAGAAAATGAGAAGCTTGTGCTGGGTACGTGGCAAGGGATATTTTTCTGTGAATTTGACGGTCCAAGAAATAGAAAAGTTAATGTGCATTTATATAGAGAAAAATAAAGAGGAAAAAATACATGCCGCCAATGGATGATACAGATAGAGCTATTCTGAACCAAATACAGTCTGACTTTCCGATAACGTCACGCCCTTATCTTAGCATTGCCGACGATCTGGGGCTTTCTGAAAACGATGTTATAAAACGACTTGCCAGGTTGAAAGAAAATAAAATAATTCGTCGAATAGGAGGTAATTTTGTTCCTGAAAAATTAGGATTCGTGAGTACACTTTGCGCAGCAAAAGTAGAAGAGGACAAAATTGACCATTTTACCTCCATAGTCAACCGATATCAGGGAGTAACGCACAATTATCAACGTGATAATGAATTTAACATCTGGTTTACCTTTATTGCGCCAAGCATGGAGGAAATAGAGAAAAACCTCGAAAATATATCTCAGGAAACCGGCATAAAAGAAATAATAAACCTGCCAGCAACAAAGGTATATAAAATAAAGGCTCACTTTGATCTTTAGGTATAAAAGTTCTGCTTATGAAAGATATACGCATTGCAGCGGTAATCTCAAATTCACCTGTCAACAAAACCAGGCGCAACCTTGATCAAATGGTCAGGTTGGTAGAGGAAGCTAAAAAAAAAGGTGCATCTATAATCTGTTGTCCTGAGATGAATATTACGGGTTATAGTACCAAGAAAGACATAATTGATGCGGCAGAACCAGTTCCAGGGCCGATAACAAGAGAAATAGTAAAACTGGCTGAATCCGAACATATTGTAATTCTGGCTGGAATTGCTGAAAAGGATAGCAAGGGAAGGATATTTGCAAGCCATCTAATCATAAAACCTCACGAACCCCAGGGTGTTTACCGAAAGCTGCACATTTCCCCACCTGAACGCACCATTTTCACACCAGGAAATAAAATTCCCCTATTTGAGTCGCATGGAGTTAAATTCGGCATACAGCTTTGCTATGATACCCACTTTCCAGAGCTTTCTACCTATATGGCAATAAACGGCGCTGATATTATTTTCACTCCACATGCATCACCGCGAGGAACGCCCGATGAAAAATTCAGATCATGGATGCGGCATCTTCCCGCCAGAGCCTATGATAATAGTATTTTCGTTATTGCATGCAACCAGACCGGTGAAAATGGAAAAGGACTTAGTTTTCCTGGCATTGCCATGATAATCGGTCCGTCAGGAGAGGTTCTATCAAAAGACTTAAACGGAAAAGAAGGAATACTGGTTTATGATCTTAAGGTGGATGAGATTAACAGGGTAAGAAATCACAGGATGCGATTTTTCCTCCCTAACAGAAGGCCTGA
>JAYEFW010000301.1:0-2261 GCA_034658795.1 Thermodesulfobacteriota bacterium | reverse complement strand
CACTTTCCCACCTGCTCACTTTCTCGCCCGCCAATCACTTCACCTCAAAAGTCATAATAGCAGCATACTGGCCGACATCGCACTCCGCTTGATCCTTATAATGCTCCTTGTGCGGCACCTTGACCCACCAGATACCCGGATTTGTGATACGAATCATGGCAATGCCCTTATGATCAGTTTTGGTAGTATAAGCGTAGTCTTCCCTTGTTGAGAATCCGACATAGGTGGCATATACAAATTCCCCTGTAAGCGGTTTGCCTTTGAATAACACTTTAACAGGAAGATATTCGCCTGTTTTAATCAGACACGGATCCTTTTGCGGCACTATCTCAATTGTCTGATCCAATACGGTTTTGTAAACATCGCCACCCGGTTTTCCAGCATGAAAGATCGCCTTGGCAAAAAACTCAATATAACGGCAGCTTATGGCATCCGGAAGGTCTTTCTTGCTCTGCATTTTCCTTCCCTTGGGAGTTGCGGTCATAAAGATCGGCTTCATCACAACGCTTGCCATATATGTCCCTTCTTGCTGCATGGCCAATGGAACACCTACTTCATTGAAAAATGATTCAGGATCAGACTTTTTCAGCTCGAATTCTTTTTGCTTGCCGGATGGATCAAGATAAAAGAACTCCTTCATCATTTCCGGTTTTCCAAGATCGGCAAAAGGAAGCGAATGTGCCAGGTACAGAAATACCTTTGCGTTCTCGCCGACCCTGTGAGAATAGTGATCAAGCGCCAGCCAGAGGTTGTGCGCTTTTGCCTGTGAAGCAATTACCGATAATAACACAACTAAAATACAAACCTTCAACCACGATCCTTGTTCTTGTTTCATTTTTGTTCTCCTTTTAACCTTACAGTTTCATCAAATATCTTCTTTCTATCCAGTTCAAGCCAGTAATCTATTGACAACTTACGGATATGTGCAAAATATTCCCGGTTCAATCCCCCATATGTTTTAACTGCGGCGCTGATATTTTTCTTTATCCTGTTGAGCACATCTTTCTTGATCTCTAAGGTCAGTTTCTTGTTGCCGTAGATGAAGATAGCCGCTGCTTTCGGATTTTGTTCTAAAACCTCAATAGCGCCCCGGCCAAGGCTTGCGCCGGTTGCTGCCTGAAGCCCGTCATTCATACAGCTCAAGGGAGGCGATTTTCCTGTAATTGAAATGACCTTGAGTTCGTCAAAAGGAGCTTCCAGAATTTCCCGGGCCCTTATTCCCATCTTGGCTCCAACAATCGAATATATCCCAAGGTGACGGTGAAACTCGTTGGTCAAAAAACAGGCCTTCCACTCCTCAAGGCCATGTCTTTCAATGATTCTTGTCACATACGGCCTGATATCCTCTTTAAACATGGATGGATCAACAGGAAAGTTATTCAGAACCACTGCCGTCCGTCGGTTCAAGTGAAGGTCGGCAGAATAATCCAAAAGCTTTAAATACGCTTGCTCAACAAGATCGGTTCTGAAATCTGCAAGAACCATAACACGAGCGCTCTCTTCCTCTGGAGCGAGCTTGAACAAAGATGGGTGATTCAGGTAGATTATAGTTATCTCATCCCACACGCGAAAATGATTATTATCCAAAAGACCTAATATCACCGGTGTATCGTGAAGAGTAGTTACGATATGCGCTGCACGCGTATGCATAGTCTTTATCCTATCGTAGAGATTTTGATCAAACATCAATGATTTTTTCTTTTGAGCAATATGGAGCGAGTGGATATTCAGGCCGGATTTAAAAACAAGATCGGCTGATTTGCTATCTCGTGTATAGTTCCAATCAGGATCTACAGTTTTGGGAGAGCTTCCGTAGAATATGAGTCTTGAGATCTTTTCTTTTACAATTGGATCCCGGCGGATTGCATCAGCCAGATTCGTTAAAGGCCCAAGGCAAAGATAGATTACTTGTCCTGATGATTTATTGAGGGTTTTCAAAATCGCATCTGTCGCTGATGGGATTTTCGTTGTTTTGGCATTGATTGTGGATAACTCGGGCCAGTTCAGGTTTTCAGACCACGACCTCCAGGGAGGGGCGGGTTTTCCCAATGTCCTTCCAGCGACAATATCTGTATCCCTTTTTTCAAAATATTCCAGAAGTATCCTCAGGTTGCGACACCCTATCTGCGGTGAAACAGCGCCGTCAGAGCAAACAATCAAAGGAACGTCAATCCAATCGGAATTTAAGACCATGACAAGCGCCCGAATGTCATCCAGCGCCATGTCCGTATCAATCAGGAGTGAGATTCTGTGCGTATGTG
>JAYEFW010000300.1:0-2266 GCA_034658795.1 Thermodesulfobacteriota bacterium | reverse complement strand
TTAGCCATGCTGCTTTTAAAAAATTTAATCAAGGAATCGACCTTTATCCTGCCTTTGTAGGCATTAACGCCTGTTATAAAACCCGAAGTTTCAAATATAAAAGTTAACTTCTTCTCAATTTTTAACTTGCCTGGTACAAGTACATCTCCAAAGTCACAATATAAAGGATAGGTTCCTTTTTCCTTTTGTTCTTTTGTTGAGGATTCTGAATCTTTTTTGCTGGATTTTAAACCTGCGCACCCATTAATTAGAACAAAAAAAGCAGTCATTATTCCAATAAATGCCAATGCAGTTCTTATCCGCTTTGATTTTGTCATATTCATACCCCCTTGTTTTGCTCAACTTAGGTTAAACTTTTTCAATTTTTGCAGCATGTTATAGCTTAGTTGCAGATAAATCCATTTCCCGAATAACCTTTCAAGGATTTCTCTATCTTTTTTTTGCTTTTCATTAAGTTTCTTCTCGACTTCAGAAAGTAAATCATTAAGCTCCCGGCTTTCAGGATCATCCTTCAACAGGTGTTTATAGATCTCAACTGCTTTTGCAAAATAACCCTGCTTGGCATATACATTCGCCATGGTCTTTGTATAAAACTCAGTTTGATTATTCATTTTTTAACTTTATGCCCACTCTTAAGCTTAAATATTACCTCGTCTTCAGCTATAAGGCCGAGTTCTCGTCTAACCACATCCTCAATATATCTAGAGTCATGTTCCAATCGATCGATTTCACGATATAAAGAAAGATTATTCATGGTAATCCTATCATTTTTTTCTATCAACACGTCTCTTTCTCTTTCTAACAGGTCAAGATCAACCAGTCCATTATCACCGAAAATAATAAATAAAAGCAAAGAAAATATAATCAGTATTGATAAAGACAGTAGAATTTTTTGCTTTGAACTCACTTTGAGACCTTTGAAAAATGTTCAATTTTGTTCAAGTTCAAGAAAGGCGACCAAATTTTAAATCAGGTTTAAATGCAGGAATACATTGAGTATTTCGAGGCTTAAAATTTGAGCCTGACACCGAAATTGGGCAGAAGGGGGCGTTTTGCAAAGGTCTCACTTTATGCTCATACTCTTTTTAACAATACTCAAGACTTGTTCAAGCTCCGGACTCCTGATAAAAAAAGAAAAAGAACCATAGAAGACAATGCCGGCAAATATGCTGCCCATGAGTCCGAAAAAAAGGCCGATTAAAGTTTTGTCCTCTGATGGTATAATTAATAGTGCAATTGCCCAGACAACCGCCCCCATTATAAAGGAACCTGCCATTGTTTTGCAGGCGGATTCAGTGATACTTTTCCATTCCAACAAGCTAAGCTTGGCCTTTAATGCTCGGGCAAGGAGCCAAAAATTAAGCATGGAAGCCAGCGAAGTTGCAAGCGCAAGCCCTCTGTAACCCAGATACTGCATAAGAATAATACTGAATATTATGTTTGCGACAACAGATATTGCAGCCATCTTTACCGGCGTTTTAGTATCCTGAAGAGCATAAAATGTTGAAACAACTATCCGTACAGCCGAAAATGCCCACAGACCAATACCATAATATAAAAGAGCCGATGCCGTCAATCTTGTGGTTTCAGCATCAAAAGCCCCTCTTTTAAAAAGCAGCTCAACTATAGGCTCTCTTAGAACTATAAGTCCTACCATAGAAGGGATTGTAATAAAAAGAATCAATCTCATGGCATAGGCAAAGGTATCCCTGAGAGAATCGTAATCCTGAGCAGATGCCTGCCTTGAAAGGCTCGGTAGTACGGCTGTTGCTGTTGCTATAGCAAAAATTCCTAAAGGAAACTGAACCAGCCTGTCAGCATAGTAAAGATACGAAACACTCCCTTCGGGCAGTAAAGAAGCCAGAAGAGTCCCGATTAATATGTTAATCTGATAAACTGCGGCACCAAATACAGTAGGAAGCATCAGCAAGCCCACCTTTTTCAGCATGGGATGATAGATTTTAGTTTTTTCCCAGAAATAAAAACCTTTTTTCATAAGAAATGGAAGCTGAAGTGCCAACTGTAAAAAACCACCTATCAAAACCCCAATGGCAAGACCTGTTACTGGTTCAGCCATGTGGGGAGATATAAAAAGAACGGCACATATCATGGCAAAATTAAAAAAAACAGGGGCAAGAGCCGGTGCGGCGAAATGGCCTAACGCATTAAGAATACTCATACAAATAGCGACAAGGCCTATAAAGAAAATGTACGGGAACATAATACGGGTCAGAGTAACCGTAAGTGAAAATTTTTCAGGTGAGAC
>JAYEFW010000299.1:0-2271 GCA_034658795.1 Thermodesulfobacteriota bacterium | reverse complement strand
CCTCAAAAGTTTATGATTATGCCGAGTAAAAATATAGCGGAGCGTTGATAACTTATTGAGTTTTCATTGTATTAGATCGACGCTCCCAATAAACTCGGCATAATTCGGTACTCGGCATAATGGCGAAACGTGTGGGCAGTGGCCCGCTTGCTGATTTTTGCCTTTTTGACTGCCCGCCTAATCGCTTTTTGGACATGACTATCATGCAGATGGTAACGCCGGTACTCTTTTTCTTCCGGAACAAAGGTTAATATCTTTGCTGGAAAAAACCATTGCCAAGACAATTCTTAGGCGGCGTTTTTATATTTTTTCTCCAAAGAATCAAAAAGAAAGGTGCCGGCATATCCTTCGGCAAGATCGCTATCATGTACTGTTTTTACCGTTTCAAGCTGAGCTTTCAACTCCGGCATAAGCGTTTCAGGCAGAGGGACCGTTCGATCTTTTTTCCCTTTGCCGTCATGGACAGTTAAGATGAGGGGATCAAAATTAAAATTCTGAACCCGAAGGTTCAGACATTCAGAAAGTCGCAGACCACAACCATACAGCATCTTAACGATCAAATTGTAAGGATGAAAAAGAGCAGAAACAATCGCGTCAATCTCTTCCCGAGACAATACAACCGGAATATAGGGTTTCCTTTTCGCCCTTGGGATGTCCTTAATTTCTCCAGAATCCTTTTTTAAAACATGTCTGAAAAAAAACAGAAGAGCATTAAATGCCTGATTCTGGGATGCAGCGGACACCTTACGTTTAACTGCCAAAAAGGTTGAAAAATCTTTTACATCAATAGTTGTCAGCAGTCGTGGATCTTTGCTTTTGGTAAAACCTTGGAGTTGCCTGGCCCATCCTGTGTACGACCTTAATGTCCTGGAAGAATAGTGCCTTATTTTTATTTCGGCATTTAATTTCTCGTAAACCGTTGTCCAATCGGCATTTTTAATCTTTAAACTATCATGTTGTGAAAAGGGTGGCTCATCTTTTTTGTCTGATGATATTTTTTCAGTTGCTTTCGATAGCTCTGTTGCTACTTCATAATAGATTGATATCGCTTGATGCGCCTGTTTTTGCTGTCCGATGGTCTGTCTTTTATCATTTAACTTTTTGATAAAATGTGGCAGGCTTTCCTTTTTCGAATTATCAAAATGATATGTATGGCAAAAATCCAGATAGTATCGCAACCATTTTCGATAATCGGCATGAGCGCTTTGGGGGATATTTTTCTCAATCAACAGGGTATCGAACTGCGCCCTGATTTTAGGAGGAAACATAATACACTTATCAAGCTATATTGATAATATTAACTTTGTGGAGTTATCAGGTTAGAAAACTATGTAAAAGAAAGAAATATAACTTGTCAAGAAGTTTTATTTTGGGTACTTGGCTATAAACCATATAATCATTCGTTATACGAGAAAAGGAGAAAATATGGGATTACCACGAACCTTTATAGGATTCAGCAGTTCAGATATTCACTTCTTTCGATTAATGCAAGCATGGAAGAAAAATCAAAATATCGATTTTAACTTCTCTGATTGCCAGCTTTCCACTGATATTAATTCAGAAAATGAATCGTACATAAAAAGAAAATGTCGAAAGCGGATTAATCTGGCAGGGAAGTATGCCCTTCTAATCGGGGAGGACACTAAAAGTAAGCATAAATATGTACGATGGGAAGCGGAGGTAGCTATCGAAAAGGGTTGCACCATAATTGGAATTAATCTCAACGGAGATCGGGAAATGAATAAAAACACCTGCCCTCCAATTATAAGAGATATTGGGGCTATTTTTGTGCCATTTTCACCTGCTATTGTTTCCTATGCAATTCAAAATTACACCATGCATGAGAGTGGTGCATATCATTACAAAGACAGCGTCTACAAACAATTAGGATATTAAATGGATATGCAGGAAAAAGATTACCCAGCATTATATCAAGCAGCTGACAACGCTTCGCTTAAAGCACAAGATAATTATCTGAGTAGCGTAAAAAGCTATATCGCATTATCTGTTATAGGTGCAGGTCTATCTGTTGCAGGCATACAATCAAAAGGTGCTGCGATAGTCGCTGCTGTAGTATTTCTTAGCGCATTATTCCTTTCTATTTACATTGCAGTTAGAAAAAATGAAGGGGTGTGGTATCGAGCACGCGCTGTAGCTGAATCCATTAAGACCTCAACATGGCGCTTCATGATGCGTACAGAACCATTTGATGCTTCCCTGGAAATCGATCTCGCAAAAAGTGACTTTAGGGGAGTGCTGCAAAGAATTTTG
>JAYEFW010000298.1:0-2280 GCA_034658795.1 Thermodesulfobacteriota bacterium | reverse complement strand
AAATTCAGATTAAGCGCCTTTGCAGCAGCATAAATTCCCAAACCCACATCTGCTGCCCCGCTGAGCACTGCAACCGCTACAGACATGTGAGTATATTCCTCATTTTCATATCCCCTTATTGCCCTGGGTTCAATGTCTAACTGTTGCAGCCTGTAATCAAGAAGGATCCTTGTTCCCGATCCAGCCTGTCTGTTTACAAACACAATATCGTCGCGACCAAGATCTTCTATACCTTGTATTTTCTTTGGATTGCCGGGAGGCACAATCAGCCCCTGGTCCCTGAATACAAAATTGACAAGTCTTATGCTGATATTGGGCAGATATTTCTTTATGTATGATATGTTATAAGAACCGTCTTCGGTGTCTAAAAGATGTGAGCCGGCCAGGTGACATACTCCCTTTTTTATCGCCATCAATCCACCCATACTGCCGACATTGCTTGAGGAAAGTGTAATACTGCCGTGTCCTGACCTTATCTGGTCAGCCAGGGTGTCAAGTGAGTTGTCATGACTTCCAACTGCGACAATTGTATTTTTTATAAAAGACAAGGGGCGCAGAAGTTCTGCATCGACATTTTCATAAATATTTAATCCTTCTATATGGTTTGGGATTCGAATAATTCCATCTGCCCTGGTTAAGGTGGTTATGCAGCCCGCACCTCTCGGCAAAGGAGTTGCCACAATCCTGTCACCAACAACACCAAGCTTTACGCGCAGGAATTCTTCTACCCCAAGTTTTGAGGCAATTTTTCGTGTAAGTTCTACTGGTAATTTTTTTCGTTCATTGTCCACCTGATCAAGCATCCTGTAAATCAGAGGCCGTACAAACTGCTCAAATGCCACGATTGATGATACCTGATATCCCGGTATGCCAAATACAGGCTTGTTATTTACCGAGCCTATTATTACCGGTTTTCCGGGCATTATTGTTACACCATGGACATGTACTTCCCCCAGATCGCTGATTACTTTTTTTGCATAATCTTCTGATCCAGCGGATGATCCTCCTATAATAAGGACAATGTCAAAGTCGCTGTTTACAGCATCATAAACAGCGGCCTTTATTTTTTCCATATCATCTTTGATTATCTCATGCCTTATAAAAG
Organism: Thermodesulfobacteriota bacterium; assembly: GCA_034658795.1. Classification (GTDB taxonomy): domain Bacteria; phylum Desulfobacterota; class Desulfobacteria; order Desulfobacterales; family ETH-SRB1; genus B13-G4. The sequence goes on along the minus strand of JAYEFW010000298.1, from coordinate 1,175 downwards.
AACCGCCGCAAGATTCAACAAGTTTGCCAAAGACAAACGAATTTGTTTCAAGAGCCTGACCCGGCTTAATATCTTCAATTACAGCATTTCGCCAGTCAACAAGTTCTGATCCTGTCGGAATAATAAGCGCTTTTGGTTTCTTCTTTACTGGGACTGAAAATATGCCTCCGGACAACAGCGCCCCCAGGCAATAGGGGGTAATAACATGGTTTTGTGGGAACAACAGCTCTGTTGCTACTATATCTTCTCCCATCTTGCGAACGTTTTGCCAGGGGTATGCCGGTGCTTCTATTTTTAGACTGTTTTCATCTATAACATTTATATGTTCAACCATAATAACTGCATTTGTATTTTCAGGAAGCATATTTCCGGTATTGACAAAGAATGCATTTTCCCCGACTGTGAGTTTCATTGGACTTAATTCGTTTGCTCCAAATGTATTTTCAGCTTTGACTGCAATTCCATCCATAGCGGATGCGTGAAAATGAGGTGATGAAAGCTTTGCCGTTACCGCCTCTGCAAGCACCCTTCCTACTGAATCGGAGGCCGGAACAAATTCACCCGGAAGAACTTTATCTGAAGGAAAAAGATCAAAAAGGATTTCACGCGCCTCTTTCAGGGTTTTCATCTTTAAATATATGTTGCGACTATTGTTCATTTTTTTATACCGGAATAACCCAGACCTTTGAGCCTTTATCCAGTCCCTCTGTATTTATTCCTATCTCGATGAGGCCGTCGGCCTTTGTCAGATTGCTTATTAGCCCTGACTTGCCAAGAACCGGTTCAGCCCACTTAATACCGTTTCTTTCTATCAGCCTGACACGCATATAATCTATACGTCCCTGAGCGGATGATATATTTCTGCTAAGCAGTGCGGGTATTCTTAATTCCTTTTTATACTTTAAAGAAAGACCGCTTATTTTTTCAATAAATGGCTGGATGACAATTTCAAATACTATCATAGCCGATACAACATGGCCAGGCAAACCCCATATGGCTTTACCACTGGTCTTGGCCAAAATTGTCGGTTTACCGGGGCTTATGGAAATTCCATGGACCATAATATCCGAGCCCGGCAAAGAGGAAAGTACTTCTACTGTCAAATCCCGTGTTCCAACAGAACTGCCACCTGAAATCAAAACCATATCCGAATGAGCAATCGCAATAGAACACTT
>JAYEFW010000297.1:7623-9978 GCA_034658795.1 Thermodesulfobacteriota bacterium | reverse complement strand
GTCCCAAGGCTGATGGGGCGGCCAGAGGAGGCAAGGCGGCTTAAAGCAAAGATGCAGATAGAAATTCTGGAAACAGCTCTTAAATTGTACAAACTGGATAGCGGCATGTATCCGGATACTGAGCAGGGATTGCAGTCACTTGTAGAAGCGCCCGAGACAGGGACTCTTCCGAAAAAATGGCGCAAGGGTGGCTATCTTGAAAAGGGAAAGCTCCCCAAAGATCCATGGGATAATAATTTTGTTTATCTTTGTCCAGGTATTAATTATGACTATGATATTATGTCATATGGTGCCGACGGTTTGCCTGGAGGTGAGGAAAAAAACGAGGATATTAATAGCTGGGAAATTGAATAGAGTTTATCCATAAACGCTATCCATCATGTTTTACAAAAGACAAAACAGAGGTTTTACTCTCATTGAGCTGATAATTGTGGTTTTTCTTATCAGTATTATGCTTTTTTTGTATATTCCGAAATTCCAGGAAGCAGTTATGTTTGATAGTACAAAAAGAGTATCTCGCTGGATTATCGGTAAAGTAAAGGCATTAAAGGAAGGCTCAATCACTAACCATAAGAGTTATTTTTTACATATTGATTTAGATAATAACAGAATGTGGGTGACAGATGAATTAATGTCGGAAGAAGAAATGCAAAATGCCGAGCAACAAGGTTTTGAGCTTCCGGATGATACAAATTTGCTTGATGTTGAATATCCTGGTAAAGATAAAATATTATTCGGGCGTGCAGATATTTATTTTTATAAAAAAGGATATTCCGACAAGGCATTGATTCATATTGAAGACAGCAGCAACAAACAGCTTTCTTTTCTTATAGAACCTTTTTTATCTAAGGTCGAGCTGTATGAAAAATATGTGGAGTTTGAAAACTGACAAATCGCTAATATTACGGTCTGGCTTTTCGCTGCTTGAAATTCTGGTGGCGATATCCATCATTGCAATTGTTTTTTTAAGTATATTTAAGATGCATAGCCAAACTATATCAATGAATTATGCTACAAAGTTTTACACCATAGCACCCTTATTGGCCCAGAATAAAATAGAGGAGCTTGAATTAAAATCCGTTTATGACAGTATTTATGATTCAGGGGTGTTCGGAGATAATTACCCTGATTACAGATATAATATTTCCATAGATGATGTTGATTCTGAATTTCTTGGATATGCCGCAGGTGATTTAAAAAAAATAGATGTTACTGTATTTACTGATACTGAAGAACTTTCGTATAGTCTCAGGGCATACAGGTTTAATTAAAATGACAGAACGAAGCGATACCACAAATCTTAAATTTTCAATTTTCAATTTTCAATTTGGTTCTGGCTTGTCCAGCCTGGGTTTTACCCTGGTCGAAATTTTGATTGCAATATTTATTTTCAGCATAATTATCACAACTATTTTCAGTTCATTTAATGCAATACTGAGTGGCACCGGCTCTATATCTGAAAAGCTTACCACATGCGATATGGCTAAAAATTGTCTTAACAGAATTATTACCGATTTTAAATCCATCCATGCATATTGCCCTGAGGATACATCTTTAAATCCAGATGGTCTGCTGGGAGCTTATCGTATTGTGGGTGAAAATACCGAAGTGGGAAGCAGAGAATTCTCAAAACTAAGGTTTACTTCTCTGGCGCATATAAATCTTGAGCATGATATGCGGTATGGGATTGCAGAAATTATCTATTATGTTCAAGAAACAGATAAAGATAATTATGTTATCAGGAGAGCAGATAGTCTGTATCCCTATAAATTTTTTAAAAAAAAAGATAGCGATCCTTTGTTATGTGAAAGAGTAAAATCTTTGGAATTCAAATATTATGGCTATGATGGAAATGAATATGATTTTTGGGATTCACAGTCCGATGAGTTCCGGCATTCGACTCCAAGGGCAATAAGTATAGAACTTGAGGTAGGGGATGAACCAAACTCTATTTTTTTGGAAGCAATGGTAACAATCCCTGTTTACAGAGAAAAAACCAGTTAAGATTCAATAATGATTACAAGAATATTAAGCAGTAACCGAGGGGTGGCAATCCTTGTTACTATTGCAGTAATAACATTATTAATTACAATAGCATTGGAGTTAAACAGGAAGAGCAGATCTGTGATTGCATCAACTGCAGCAATCATGGATCAATATACATTATCGCATATGACATCTTCAGGACTAAATGCAGCAATTGCTTTGCTTATTAAAGATAAACTCGAATCAGAAACAGACTCTATACAGGAAGACTGGGCCGATCCTGATAAGATTGCTTTTTTATTGGAAGATATTCCCTTTGAGGATGGCGAAATAAAATTAAAAATCAGTGATGAACTCGGCAAGATTCAG
>JAYEFW010000297.1:5213-7523 GCA_034658795.1 Thermodesulfobacteriota bacterium | reverse complement strand
ATATTGAGATTGATTCAAATCTAATTACAACTTCAAGTGATTTTTTTCAAATTGTGTCTGTTGCTAAACTGCGGGAAATGGAAATGATCACAACAGCAATAGTTCAGCGCTTAAAAGATAATGAATCCGGCAAGTGGAAATGCAAAATATTAAGCCGGCAGACGGAGTGAAAGTCTATATCAAGTATTATGAAAAAGCTTCAAAATATATTATTAAATGCCACGAGCAAGAAGATACTTGGGCTTGATATTCGATATGATTCCGTATCTGCAGTGTTGGTAAAGAATAATATCAAGAAAAACTTTATAGAAGCTCATGAATATGTTTCGATATCAGATCAAAAAGATCTTGAAAGTATAATATCGTATTCTCTTGATATTATTACAAAAAAAATGGATATAACTGGTTCTGTATGCATTGCTTCATTTCCTTCCGACCAAACTTCGTACAGAAACATTCAGGTGCCTTTCAAAAATCGGAAAAAGATAAGACAGATCCTGCCTTTTGAACTTGAAACCACCCTTCCTTTTAAGGTCGATGACCTTGTAATTGATTTTAATTCTTTAACATCTGATGACAACACAGACTTAATCGTGGCTGCTGTTGAAAAAGCCGGTATTCAATTATATCTTAACAAACTAAAATCCTTTAATGTTAATCCAAAGATAATAACTGTCGGGGGCTTAGCCGCAGTACTGTGTCTGACCGAGCTTGCAGATACCCCTGATAATTTTCTTTTTGTGGATACAGGTAATGAAAAATGCGCTGTATTTATAGTAAGATCAGGGCAGGTATATTATATTCGTTCCTTTAGATTGAACTCAATTGATACCTCGAAAATAGAATCACTTTGTTTAAATATAAAGCAGGCAATTTCTACTTTTGAAGAGATTTTCCACCTTGATTTTCAACCGGATGTAATTATTACAACAGGAAACAGCATTGGTGAAACTGGATTTGAACGGAAGATGGAAAGCATTTTGGGAATTTCCGTAAAGCAGACGAATCTTGTTGCCGGCACATCAGTTCAAATAAAAAATCATCCTGGAAATTCCTGGAAGCCTGAAAGAATGGACAATGCTTTCGCGCTCTCGCTGGTTGAGCTAAAAGGGCTTAATAGTTTAAATTTTAATAAAGATTATTTTTCCTTAAAAAAATATTGGGAAGAAAACAAAAATGCCCTGATTATAACGGGATTTCTTGCCGGAGTAGTTCTGGCAACATCATTTTCTAATGTAATTGTTAATACTTATTTAATGAACAAAAGGTTGTCAAGCATAGAGCATAAGATAACCGATTTATTTAAAACAACTTTTCCTGATGTTAAAAATATAGTAGATCCACTGCATCAGATGCAGGTTGGAATACAAAAGGCGCAAAAAAGCTCTTTATTCCAGGGAGAAACTCATAGAGATATCCGCGCAATTGATATTTTTTATGAAATCAGCAGGCTCATTCCAGAGGAAATTGATGTTGAGGTTACAAAGTTTGTGTTTGGATTTGAAGACTTAATGCTAGTGGGAAATACAGATACATTTAATTCTGTGAACAAAATTAAGAGCAAGCTTGAACAAGCGGATTTTTTTAAAAAAGTCATAATAGGCTCGGCCAATATAGACAAGGCTGAAAACAGGGTGCGCTTTAAGCTGCAAATTAAGTTATAGTGATTTCTAGCCGTTCACAGCTTGGAACTTGAAATTGGAAAGAACAGTACAAAAGTATTAAGGCCAAATTTCCAATTTCCAATTTCAATGTTCTGTGAACGCTTATTAATGGTTTTAAATAATATGAAGCTGAACAAACGTGAAAAATATTCAGTATATGCGGCAGCAGTTATTATCTGCATATTTGTTTTAATTAAATTTATAGTATTCCCGGTTATCGATAAAAGGGAACGTGTTACAAGGGCTATTCAGGTTAAAACAAAAATACTTGAGGAGATGATAGTTCTAAAATCAAAACACGATGCCATAAGTTACAAGGCTGATTTATCAAAGTCACGCTTTGCAAAAAGAGAAAAGAACTTTACACTTTTTTCCTTGATAGACAGTCTTGCCGGAAAAGCAGCGATAAAAGATCATATTGTATATATGAAGCCTTCAACTTCAGTTGCTAAAAACAGTAACTACAAGATATCATCGGTAGAAATTAAGCTTCAGAATGTAACTTTAAAAGATCTTATTTCGTATCTTTATATGGTAGAAACAACAGACACTAACGTTTTTATTAACAGGCTTTCAATTTCAAAGGCTGGTGGGCAGGAAGATCTCATCAATGCTGTCTTAAAGGTTGAAACAATAGGAATATAGT
>JAYEFW010000297.1:0-5113 GCA_034658795.1 Thermodesulfobacteriota bacterium | reverse complement strand
AGTCTATAACTACTCAGATTCACGGTTCACAGTTTACGGTTGTTCAAAACATAAAACAGTAAACTGTGAACCGTGAACGATTACGATGTGTGTAATTATGAAACGATATTTTTTAGCATTAAATATTTTTTTGATAGTTGTCGTCGGTTATTTCTGCATAAAAATTTTTTACAAAATAATAGCCGAGGATATAAATAATATTGACCTGAAAGGCGATACAAGAATAGAGAAGATATCATACAAGGAAGATGAAAATCATAAAAGCCTGTCTTATTACAGCCCAATTATTGAACGAGATCTTTTAAAAACAAAAAAAAATTCAAACAAGATCTTGAAAGACAAGATTAATTTAGAGGAACTGAAGCATACTGATTTAAAGTTAAGGCTATGGGGAACCGTTACTGCGGATGACAAACAAACGGCATACGCTGTTATTGAAGAACTGAAAGCTAAAAAACAAAATTTGTACAGAGTCGGCGATAAAATTCAGGATGCAACAGTAAAAATGATTTTCAGAGAAAAAGTTGTTCTAAGTATAAATGGAAGAGATGAGATCCTTGAGATTGAGGAGTTGCCAATAAATAAAAAAACAAATAAGTCTGTTTTGAAATCGAATGTAGTACATGAGCGTGATATAAAATCTAACCGTTTACAAACGGAAAACGTTTTTAAAGAAGTCAACAATCTTATGAGTCAGGCGAACATTAAACCCTATTTTGAAAAAGGAAAGATAGGCGGCATTTTTTTAACAAGAATTAAGCCTGATTCACTTTTTAATAAAATGGGTTTGAAAAACGGTGATATTATAAAAGGAGTGAACGGCGAGAATATAGAATCCGTTGACGATATCCAGAAGTTTTACAAAAGTTTAAAGGCATCTCCCGATGTTCGGCTTCAGATAAAACGTAAAGGAAAGCATAAAAATATAATATGGGAAGAACAAAGTATAGAAGAGTAACGCTAATAGTTTTTAGCAAGAGACTTTTCTACTAATCTGCAACATATAAGAATAAAAATGATTGGTAAATAAAATGAAATCATTCACAAATCGCTTAAAAGGCATTTTATGTTTATTTATTATTATCAGTTTCGTGCTTATATCCATTTCATCAGCTACTGAAAATTCGGCAAATGAAATTGGGAGTGAAATAAAACATGCTGATGAATCAAAACAACAGGTCTCCATAGATTTCAACAACGTTGATATAAGCGTATTTATTAAATTCATAAGCGAACTCACCGGCAAAAATTTTGTTATAGATCAAAGAGTTAGGGGGGCAGTAAATATAATTTCTCCTTCTAAAATTTCTATTGATGAAGCTTACAAGGTTTTTGAATCCGTTCTGGAAGTCCATGGTTATTCTACGGTAAAATCAGGCAAAGTAATCAAAATAGTTCCATCCCATGATGCGCGTTCAAAGAATATTGAAACCATGTTTAAAGAGGAGACAAGGTCACCGGAAGATAAAGTGGTAACGCAACTCGTACACTTAAAATATGCTGATCCTGGTGAAATTAAAAAGCTTTTTGCTCGTTTAATTTCCAAAAGCAGCCAGGTTTTGGCCTATTCTCCTACAAACATGCTTGTGATTACTGATACTTATTCAAACATAACAAGACTGCTGAAAATTCTTGATGTCATTGATGTTACAGGTACCGGCCTGGAACTTTCTGTTATTCCGCTTGAATTTGCAGGTGCCGAAAAGCTGGTAAAAATATTAAGTACTGTATTCCAAACGAGGCGTAGACCAAAAAAAGGAAATTTGGGAAAATTTGTTAAGTTCGTAGCAGATGAACGGACAAATACAATTGTGTTACTTGCCAGCGAAAATGATACTATCAGGATTAAAAAGCTTGTTAAGTTGCTCGACAGGGAGGTTCCGAGAGGCAAAGAGAAAATTCGTGTTTATTATCTTGAAAATGCTACTGCCGAAGATCTGGCAAAGGTTCTCCAGGAACTGCCGGCAAAAAAGAGCAGCCCAGCCAAAGGAAAAAAAGAAGCCCCTCTTATTTCAGGTGATGTCATAATAAAAGCGGATAAGGCCACTAACAGCCTTATTATTATGGCAGAAAAGGATGACTATTTGGTCATTGAAGAAATAATAGAGAAACTGGATATTCCAAGGGCAATGGTATATATTGAATGCTTGATCATGGAAGTAAATGTAAACAAGGAATTTAATCTTGGAACAGAGTGGCAAGCGGGCGGCAAAACAAGCTATGATGGTCAGAGTAAGACAGGATTTTTTGGCGGCGGCTTTAGCGGCGGAGGCGAAAATAATTACAGCAATATAGGGGGAATGACAGGCTCAGGTACTGTTTCATTGCCTTCCGGCTTTTCTCTGGGTGTCTTTGGTGAAGTTGTTACAATCGGAAACATTATCTTTCCCAACCTGGCGGCGGTCATACAGGCATATAAGAAGGACAAAGATGTTCATATACTTTCAACACCTCAGATTCTAACCACAGATAATGAGGAAGCAAGCATTACTGTTGGAAAAAATATTCCCTATATAACCAGACAGGATACGACGATCGACGATAGGAGCTATAGCAATTATGAATACAAAGATGTCGGAATAACCTTGAAGATTACGCCTCAAATCAGCAAGGACAGGATGGTCCGCCTCAATATTTCCCAGGAGGTAACCAAGCTGGAATCAATCAGCGGCGCAGAGTTTCGTCCAACCACTTTAAAGCGTACCATTGATACTACAGTTATTGTCAAGGATAAAAATACCGTTGTTATAGGCGGACTTATCGATGACAGTTTTTCCGACATAGAATACATGGTTCCATGCCTTGGAAATATACCTGTGCTTGGATGGGCTTTCAAGTCAATGTCAAAATCAAATGACAAGACCAATCTTTTTATTTTTCTCACACCCCATGTTATAAAAAATCCTGTGGAAGCAGATATGGTTTACAAAAAGAAGAAAGACCAGATCGACAAAATAAAAGAAGGCAACATCAAGATGTACAAAAATGGTGCCGGTAAATGAGTAAATCTCTTTTACAGATACTTAAAGACAGGGCTTTAGTCTCAGAAGAAGATATTAAAGAAGTCTGGAGGACAATAAAAGAAAAAGGAGGTAACACCGGAGAAATACTTGTAAATAAAAAAATTATTACTGAGGCTCAACTCCTTGAAACATTAAGCGTTTTGTATGATATTCCATTTTGGCATGAACTACCTGTTGACCATATCAGTAATGATTTTACCAGGAAGATATCAATCCAATTCCTTAAAAAATATGTCATGGTTCCTTTGACGAACAAGGGGAAGGTTGTTGATGTCTCAGGCAACATAATAGCAATAAATGACCCTGTCAGCTTGCAGGCAATAGATGATCTGGTAAGGATTCTCGGCCTTGATGATTATAAAGTTGTTCTTGCAACAAAGAATTCCATTACTTCCGCCATAAATATAAGCTATGATATCAGCAGAGATTCCGCACAGCAGCTTGTTCAGAACATGGAAGAAAATGGCAGTATTACCATAGCCGGACTTGAAGATACTGCGGATCTTTTGGATGACACCAGTGACGCGCCGATTATCAAGCTGGTTAATCATATTATCTCTCAATCTATTAAAGCTCGTGCAAGCGATATTCATATAGAGCCATACCAGAGCAGTTTTAAAGTCCGTTACCGTGTGGATGGTATACTTTATGACCTTCTTTCTCCTCCTATGGGGATTCAGCCTGCTTTGATTTCCAGAATAAAGGTCATGGCAAAGATGAATATTGCTGAAAAACGACTTCCTCAGGACGGACGTTTTGAAGTCAAAATGGGTGGCCAGAGCATTGATGTAAGGGTTTCCATAATTCCGTCTTCGTTTGGTGAGCGTTTAGTTCTAAGGCTTCTTAACAAATCCGGTTCACTGCTTAGACTCACTGAAATCGGCCTTTCTTCCGAACGGCTTGCTTTGCTGGAAAATCTTATTAGATCTCCGAATGGCATTATTCTTGTTACAGGACCTACCGGAAGTGGTAAGACAACAACTCTGTATGCAATTTTATCATCCATAAATACACCCGATATTAATATCATAACTATAGAAGATCCGATAGAATACCAGATTAAAGGCATTAGCCAGATGCAGGTCAATCCAAAGATAAACCTTACTTTTGCACGGGGACTCAGATCAATTGTAAGGCAGGATCCTGATGTCATACTTATAGGAGAAATACGAGACAGAGAAACAGCAGAAATAGCAGTTCATTCAGCTTTAACCGGACACCTTGTTTTTTCCACACTTCACACAAATGATTCTGCAAGCGCTATTACCCGTCTTGTTGATATCGGAATCGAACCCTTTTTAATTTCATCATCGGTTATGGCTGTCGTAGCACAGAGGTTAATCCGTGTTCTTTGCAGTTATTGCAAAGAAGCAAGTGAGCCGGATTATATCGCACTTGAAGGACTTGGAGTCATTCCGGATAAATTCAAAGATGGTAAGATATACAAAGCAAAAGGTTGTGAAAAATGTTTTAATACCGGCTACAAGAGTAGAATGGCTATTTTTGAGATTATGGTATTGAACAGCCATTTAAAGAATTTGATACTTAAAACCTATGATTCAAACAGGATAAAAAATGAAGCTTTGAATCAAAACATGATCACTTTACGCCAGGATGGGATTCAAAAGCTTTTGGATGGGATTACGACAATTGAGGAGGTGCTCAGGGTTACACAGCGATAGATAATTTTTTCAGCATCTCCTATTATATGGATTGTAAAACTCATGAGGTTGAATCATTTTTCATTTTCGTTTTCAACTCATTGAAAACATCTGCCGCAAGTCGAACATCTCCTTTATTCAGACTTTTCCGGCTTTGTGCCAGGATTTTCAGCAGTGCAAGACTTTCCTGGGTCTGTTCATATTCGTGAATATCCTGAATCACTATGGATTTATTAGAAGTGAAATGGTCGGGACGACTGGATTTGAACCAGCGACCCCAGCGTCCCGAACGCTGTGCTCTACCAGGCTGAGCCACGTCCCGACTTCGGGAAAATATTTATGCTATCATCTGAATATTGTCAATGGAAATGTGTGAAAATCTTCGATTTGAGAATAGCATCCAACTGACGATAATTTCAGGTGTTTTGA
>JAYEFW010000296.1:0-2286 GCA_034658795.1 Thermodesulfobacteriota bacterium | reverse complement strand
GGGTGCGACACGAAGTCGCGCTATTGGCTGTTTGGGACAACCTAAAAGTTGTGACCAAACCCGATATTCTCATGTCGGTACCCTATGAGGCATGCTTCACCGGTGTATCCGGTGTTGGTATGAAGCCCTCAAACAAAGTACCAAATTCTGCGTAAGCAGGAGGGGTGGAACTCGTGAGACGGACACCTTCCGGGAAGCCTCATCCGGGTAAGGGCAAGGGTTCGAATGATATGGTCAGATTAATCAAATGTCTGCAGCGTCGTCACTGAGAATAAGCTAAAGAGGCTGTTAAGCTTAAGCCCAAGGGCATGCGATCAGGATATGGGTTTCCTAACTGCCCATACTGAGATGTAGTATCGCCGGTGTAGAGGACAGACCTAAGTCATTCATAATTGGCAATAGCGTGGAACGTGGAAACCCCGTATCTTCGCCTGAAGTCGTCAGGCAGGTAAAACTGCGAGGCATACTGATGGAGATGCGGGAGTAAGATGCAGGAAAAAGCGAATGGCACTTTGTAATGAAGTGCATACGGATTGATGGCAAGTAACATCGCCTATATTATCCGATCCGAAAGGAAGCTGACGTCCCGCGGATATGTTACAGTCATGTCCGGGCAGGTGTTTCTTTGCGAGATAATTTGGAAAATTTTTTCAGGTGGGAAAGCAGATGACGGCGGTAATATTACCAGCTGGTGCACCTACCGGCAGACATATAAAGTGGAAATCCATTAACTGGAAAAAAGTGAGTATGTTTGTCAAAAGACTACAAATGCGTATCGCAAAGGCTGTTAAAGAGAAGAGGTATGGAAAAGTAAAAGCTCTCCAGAGACTTCTCACTAAATCGTATTATGCCAAATTGTTAGCAATAAAACGTGTTATCTCTAATAAGGGAAAACGTACCGCAGGTGTAGATAAAGAAATTTGGTCTACTCCAAATCAGAAAATTGAGGCAGTTAAAAATCTTACGCGTAAAGGATATAAACCTCAGCCTTTAAGGCGTATCTACATTCCAAAGAAAAATGGGAAGAAACGGCCTTTAAGTATTCCAACAATGACCGACAGAGCAATGCAGGCACTTTATAAATTTGCACTGGAACCTATTGCTGAAACATTGGCAGATCTAAATTCTTACGGGTTTAGAAGGTACAGAGGATGTGCCGATGCAATTTCACAGTGTTTTAATACACTTGCCAAGAAACGCTCTCCGGTTTGGATACTTGAAGCTGATATAAAAGCCTGTTTTGATGAAATCAGTCATCCTTGGATGCTTAAGCATATTCCAATGGATAAAGTAATTCTTGAGAAATGGCTGAAATCAGGGTTTGTAGAAGAAGGTAAATTATTTCCTACAGAAAAAGGGACTCCACAAGGTGGAATCGCTTCTCCAACGCTTGCCAATATGGTATTGGATGGACTGGAAGAAACAGTAAGGAACTCATATCCCGGAAGAATACATGGAGGTGAAAGGTCAAAAATTAATGTTATCAGATATGCGGATGATTTTATTATAACCGCAAAATCTAAAGAACTCTTAGAAGATGTTATCAAACCAGTAGTGATTGAATTTTTAAAAGAAAGGGGGCTTTCCCTCTCTGAAGAAAAAACAAAAATTACCAGGATTGATGAAGGTTTTAATTTTCTCGGACAAAATGTACGCAAATATGATGGTAAATTACTGATTAAACCATCAAAGGATAGTATTAAATTCTTTTTGCAAAACATTCGAGAAACTTTAAAAAAACATCGGGGGTCTAAAACGATCTCATTGATTGGAGACCTTAACCTCAAAATAAAGGGTTGGGCTAATTACCATAAGCATGTTGTATCCAGTAGAATATTTGGCTATGTTGATAACTGTATTCGTAATGAACTGTGGCGGTGGATGAGAAGAAGACACCGGAACAAAAGTACCGGCTGGCTGATGAAAAAATATTTGTCAAAAGGTTCTAAGTCAGGAAGGTTCTCAATTGTTGTAAAAGACAAAAAAAGGGGAACTTCAAAAATGTACGAACTCGTCAATGCAAGCAGTATACATATTAAGAGGCATATTAAAATAAGAGGTAATGCAAATCCATTCGACCCAAAATTTAAGGGTTATTTTTGGAAGCGCCAGTACATAAAAACGTACAGCCCTCACAAAATGCCAATTGATAATGTATGGCAATCACTGTAGATTGCTTAAAAGACATAATTCGGTAATAGCCGGGCGGCCTTGACAGGCTTAGCCTTTGAAATGCTTGAGCCGTATGAAGGGAAACTCTCACGTACGTGTCTGAGGGGGCTTGGG
>JAYEFW010000295.1:0-2287 GCA_034658795.1 Thermodesulfobacteriota bacterium | reverse complement strand
ACTCTGGCAGACCGCCTTATACAGGCTACCGATGTTGTTTCTGAGCGAAATTTTCAGGATCAGATCCTCGACACAATGGATATAGAGCGGGAAAGAGGCATCACCATAAAGAGTCAAACAATTTGTCTCCCATATAAAGCAAAAGACGGTCAAACATACTTTTTAAATCTTATTGATACGCCCGGGCATGTTGATTTTACCTATGAAGTGTCACGCGCTCTCGCTTCATGTGAGGGCGCTCTTTTGCTGATAGACGCCAGTCAGGGCGTTGAAGCACAAACTCTGGCCAATCTTTATCTTGCCATGGAACATGATCTTGAAATTATTCCGGTAATAAACAAAATAGATTTGCCGGCCGCCGATATTGAGAGAATAAAAGATCAGATTAACGACGATTTAGGATTGGATCCTGAATCGGCAATTCTTACCTCGGCCAAAAAAGGTATCGGCATAGAAGATGTGCTTGAAGGGGTGGTTAACAAACTTCCGCCGCCCTCGGGAGATCCGAACGCACCGCTTAAAGCACTGATTTTCGACTCCCACTACGATTCTTACAGAGGAACTATAGTCCATGTCAGAATATTTCAGGGGAAAATAAAGCCGGGCGATGTCATCACCTTTATGTCCAATAATGTTATTTATAAAACCGAGGAGATAGGGATATTTCAGATAGAAAAAATGCCGAAAAAGGAGCTTTCAGCGGGCCAGGTAGGTTATATTATTGCCGGGATAAAAACAGTAAGTGACACAAAATGCGGTGATACAATTACGCTGAAAAAGCGGCCATGTAAAACCCCAATGCCTGGATTCAAAATTGAAAAACCGGTTGTATTTTCTTCTATCTACCCTGTAGCATCTGATGAATACGAGGAACTGGCGCTTGCAATGGAAAAGCTTAAATTAAATGATGCTTCATTAATTTATGAAAAAGACTCCTCTGTAGCTTTGGGCTTTGGTTTTCGCTGCGGATTTCTGGGGCTTCTTCATCTTGAAGTCGTGCAGGAAAGACTTGAACGTGAATACGATCTTTCTCTGATTCTTACGGCTCCTTCTGTAAGATACAAGCTTATAATGCAAGACGGTTCATCCAGGATAATCGACAACCCTGCTTTGTATCCGGATCCGGCCGGGATTGATAAAACGCTCGAACCATTCATCCGGGCTTCAATAATAATACCGGACCGTTACATGGGAACGGTTATGAAGCTATGCCTTGAAAGACGGGGAATAAATACCACCTATCAGTATCTTACCAATAACCGCCTGGAGATGATTTTTGAACTTCCGCTTGCTGAAGTTATTTATGACTTTTACGATAAACTGAAATCATCAACTCAGGGATACGGATCATTTGACTACGACATGATAGATTACAGAGAAACAGATCTTGCAAAACTTGATATTTTGATAAACAGTGACCGTGTAGATGCATTATCACAGTTGGTACATAAAGATAGGGCCGTTGAACGGGCAAGACATGCATGTGAAAAACTAAAGGATGAAATTCCTCGACAGATGTTTAAAATAGCCATACAGGGTGCAATCGGCGGAAATATTATAGCGCGTAAAACCATTTCAGCCTTAAGAAAAGACGTAACAGCAAAATGCTATGGCGGAGATATAACGCGAAAACGCAAACTTCTCGAAAAACAGAAAAAAGGTAAAAAAAGAATGAAGATGGTGGGAAAAGTTATGATTCCCCAGTCTGCATTTCTTTCAGTATTAAAAACAGATAAAGATTGATGGCTTCGTAAAAAGTCCAACTTCGGCGTTGCGCTTCATTTCGTTGTCACTGCGGCGTACGCTAAGTACGCCTCATGAAACGAAATTCACGCGCCTTGAATTTGGAGCTCTTTACTTTGCCATCGAAATTTCGACTTTTTACTAAGCCGTCAAGGTTAGGAGGTTATATGGGGAAAACCGTTGCTGAAAAAATATTTGATTCCCATTTTGTGGACAACCCGTCAGGAGATATTCATGTTATCAGTCTTGATGCTGTTTTCTGCCATGAAATAACAACACCTGTTGCAATAAATGATCTGGTAAGCCGGAATAAAGACAGGGTGTTTGATCCTGATAAAATCAAAGCTGTGATTGACCACGTTACTCCTGCAAAGGATTCAAAAACAGCCATGCAGGGTAAAATTTTAAGAGATTGGGCAAGTCGCCACAATATCAGGGATTTCTTTGACATCGGCAGAAACGGAGTATGCCATGCAATTTTTCCGGAAAAAGGTTTTGTTCGTCCGGGACATACCGTTATCATGGGTGATTCCCATACCTGTAC
>JAYEFW010000294.1:0-2291 GCA_034658795.1 Thermodesulfobacteriota bacterium | reverse complement strand
TCCTGGTGGTTGAATAATGCTTGTTTGAAGTCTTTTAGCCAGGGGCCTATTTCAAGCCCAAGAGCAATAACTTTGTCTTTAATTATATTAACGTGAAATCGTTCTTTGATTGAAAATCCAAGGCATGGTATGCTGTGGCCCAGGATTACAGCAGAAACGGACAGTGCTGGTTCCTTTAAAAGAATGGTATTAAAGGGTACTTTTACATCTTTTTTAGTAGGGATAAATCTGTTTTGACAAACATACTCTCTGGAAATCAGGTACTCAGGATGCACCTCGGTAACGTTTAAAGAGAAGCTGTTGCTGAAATTTCCTACAAGGTTCCATGAATAGCCTGCCAGTTTTCCTTCAACATTCTTCATAAAACCCTCAGGACCATACAGATATAAGTTTTTTTCGCGGCCAAGGAAAAGCCTAAGCACTTTATCAAAACCCACAAAGTGATCCATATGTGTATGTGTGACAAAAATATGGCTTATTTTAAGAATATCTCTTGTTGAAAGAGAATAAATATCGCCTAAATCGAAAATCAGGGCTCGTTTTTCAAATAAAAAGGGGATAAATATTCCCGGGTCATCAAAAGGTCCGTTGATTAGCCTTGGGTGAAAGGATGGGCGCATGGTTATGGCAGGAATTTTACAACTTGCTGGTTTATGCAATGATATATATCTTCATCAGAACCGAATATATCAATAACATCTTTGTGATTTATTAGTTTTTCTATGACAAAAGAGGTAACATAAATACTTACGATATGTGGATTTGGAATAATATTTCTAACTGGTGCAATTTGGTAGTCAATATCAAACTCATCAGAATGGCTTAACTTTTCGAGGCATTTATTAATCTGTTCTTCCAATCCGTTTTTATTGGTTGTTTCAATGATATCGTTTTCAATAAGCTTCATGGCAATAGCATTCGAGAGCGGTTCGATACATTCTTTTACGCTGTTTATTGCCCGTCTTTTAGCATATTCCTTTGAAGATTCTATTTTAGATAAAATACTTGATTCACGATTGCTAGGCCTGAATATTTTAGCCATGGATTATCACCTATAGTTGTTGTAACGGTTCAAGGTTCAGGGTTAGTGAAGGTTAATGAAGGGAATCCAACACTGAACGCCCGCTGTTTATTTAATTTTTTTGCAAGGCATAATAATTGTATGTACAATGGATTGCAAGGAAAATATTGCAAAGGTTGTCAGGTTCAGGCTTGGTTGCTGGAACTGTGAACCTGAGCAGTTACGTTTCTTCAATAATAATTTGTGCTTTTTTTGTTCCATTCCAGTGGTTCCAGCGCAGTCTGAATGCGATTTTGTCAAATCCGTCATTTAATGGTTTACTTTTATCAATGTTAAAATGAATTGCGTTAAAGCTCTTTCCTTTGCTGGATGAGTTCTGCTTTAAAAGCATATTTCTATGGTTTTCACCAACGATTTTAGAAGATAAAACCTTAATGTTTTTAGCCGTAAAAAGAGGTTCATGGTTTCCTGATCCAAAGGGCTTTAAGGCTTCAAGATCGTTAATCAGCGTGTCTGAAATGTCATCGAAATTAAGGTCATAATCAATTGTAATTACCGGCACAAGATTTATCTTTTTTGTCATGTTCTTCACAACTTTTTCAAAATTTTCTTGAAATAGATTTATATTTTCATCCTTTAATTTTAAGCCGGCGGCCATTGAATGCCCGCCAAAATTTTCAAGATCACTTGCACAAGCCATAAGCCCGTCATACAGGTCAATTCCAGGCACACTTCTCGCAGAGCCTTTGCCAATACCATCTTTTGTTGAAATAAGCACAACAGGCCGGAAAAATTTTTTTGCAAGCCTTGACGCAACGATCCCAAGAATCCCTTCATGCCATCCTTGATTAGATAATACGAGCGTTTTCTTTTGTAGCAGATGAGGATTTTTATTTAAATAGAATAGGATATTATTAGTTAGTTCTTTTTCAATAACCTGTCTTTGGATATTCAGTTTATTGAGTGTTTGAGCAGTTTGTCTCGCCATGTCAAGGTGTTTTGCAGTTAAAAGTTCAACTGCGGTTTTTGCATGGTCTATTCTGCCCGGTGCATTTAACCTTGGCGCCAGCTTGAAAGCAATATCATCTGTATCTGTTAATGGGGCTTTTAATTTGCATTTTTCGACCAATGCCTTCATCCCATTACGTTCACCGGTGTAGATTTTTTCAAGTCCCGCATTAACCAATATCCGGTTTTCATCAACAAGAGGAACCATATCAGCAATGGTTCCAAGGGCTACAAGATCGCAAAGATTTTTTAAATTGGGCTC
>JAYEFW010000293.1:2539-10051 GCA_034658795.1 Thermodesulfobacteriota bacterium | reverse complement strand
AAGTAAGCAATTCTTGTGAATTCAAGAGGTTATCAGCTTAAATGGCTTGGCCCTGCCAATAAAGACGGCGTCGTGAATCTCCCAGCCTTAAAAGGCAGGGCTTCCCTGTGAGGATGGTTTTCAAACAGGATCTTCCCCTCGTTCCCACGCTCCGGCGTGGGAATGCATACCATATTGGTTCCCACGCCGGAGCATGGGAACCAGAAAAGCTCAACCCAACCTACATGCTTTTTTTATTGATGATTTTCTGTTGATTATTTAATGTTCCGGTTTTATTCTTATTGCTGAGATCAATTATATAAAATAGAAGGTGATAGTTCACCACTGATTTTTACGGAATTACACTGAATTATCAAAATACACTTATGCATTCCCACGCTGGAGCATGGGAACGGGAAAATGCACACCATATGAGTTACCACACCGTAGCATGGGAAGCAGGCAACCATAAACCATGAACCGTGAACCGACAACCGTATCTCTATGCCATTATTAGACGTCCTTGTTGATCAATATCTGAATTATCTCCTCGTTGAAAAAGGACTTTCAAAAAAAACCATAGAATCATACAGCAGTGATCTGACAAGATATCTCAATTTTCTGAAGACTAAAAGAATAAAGACTATTTCTGACGCTGACACTGCTGCTATATTAAAGCACTTAATCTCACTAAGGATTGCAGGACTTGGGGCAAGATCAAGAGCAAGGCATCTTGTAACCATCAGGGGATTTTACAGATTCCTTGTAGAGGAAAAAGTAATAAAAAATGATCCGACAAGAATTATTGACCTTCCCAAAAGCAGCCTCAAACTTCCCGATGTTCTGTCATTTGAGGAAGTTGAAAACCTGTTAAATACTCCGAATTTAAATAAGCCGATAGAAGCTAGAGATGCAGCAATGATAGAGCTTCTTTATGCGGCCGGCCTGAGGGTATCGGAACTTGTTAATTTAAAAGTTCAGGATGTAAATCTGGAAGCCTGTTTTGTAAGAGTTTTCGGAAAAGGCTCAAAGGAAAGGGTAGTTCCTATCGGTCTTTATGCAAAAGAAAAAATCGACTTTTACATAAAGACTTTCAGGGCAAAACTTTTAAAAAACGTGGCAAGTCCCTATCTCTTTGTCGCAAGGGCAGGAAAACCCATGACACGTCAAGGTTTCTGGAAACTGCTTAGAAAATATGGACAAAAGGCAGGAATCATCAGAAAAATCAAACCACACAGTTTAAGGCACTCTTTTGCAAGCCACCTGCTTGAAGGCGGCGCCGACTTGAGGTCGGTTCAGATCATGCTGGGCCACGTTGATATTTCCACAACACAGATTTATACTCACGTAGCCCGTGAGCATCTTAAAAAAATTCACGCAAAATTTCATCCAAGGAAATAATAATTAAAAGTAAAAATTCACCACGGAACAACACGGAGTTTCACTGAAAATTATAAACAATGAGTAATTTACTATATGAAGATTTGAGCTATAAAATCATAGCGAACATAGAAATCAAGGCCATGAAAAAGATAAAAAATCAGGACGAAGCCCAATTGATCAATTATCTCTAAACAACTCGATCGAGGGTGCTATTATTCAATTTTGGCGCAGAGACGTTCGTAATGTCGAGAAGAATATTTTGATAATTCAGTGTAATTCCGTAAAAATCCGTGGTGAACTTTCTATAATCTCTTCATAAGCGATTCCAGTTTTTCTGAGGATGTAACTTTTTTGTCGCGGCGGTCATCAATCGAGACTGTAGTAACTACCCGCTGAACGCCTTTTTCAAAGGGAACCGAGTGCATCTTCTTGACCAGCATTAAGATATCATCCAAATCGCCGTCAATAACAGTTCCCATGGCATTCATCTCAAAGTTCGCCCCTGCATCTTTTAAAACTTTTACGCAGTCAGCAACAAAGTCGCCGACACTTGGGGTAGCTGTGCCTATTGGTATTATATTAATTGTTGCAATTGGCATTATTCCCTCCTCTATATTTCCAAACAAATAGTGTCTGAAGGATTTTTTCCTTCAATCTTTAGTTCGATATATAAATCATATAACATATTAAAATCAATCATTAAATTATTTATCTTTACGTTCTTCCTATCTTTCTTGACATAAAACTCTAAATTTATTAAACTATAAAGTTTAAGTCATTATAATTTTTGTGGTTAATTTTTATCTTCAATTGCTTGAAATCTATCTAATAAATAATGCAATCTTCCTACACTGACAAAATAATATCCGGCTGGTGGACAAAAGGGAACACTGAGCCGAAAATCGGCGATAATGCCATAAAGGACTCAATATTAAAAGTAACTAATCCTGTATTTTTGATAGGTACAGACGGGGGAATTGCCGTCTCCCAGGATGGCACTATAACTATAGGAAATAAATTAGAATTAGAATCAAATAATAACCACCTTCCTTTATATGCATATGTTCCCCGACTTCATCCAGAAGACCTTGGTGATCCATATTTTAAAAAGTCACACAATCTCCGTTATGCATATATTGCAGGAGCAATGGCTAACGGCATTACATCAGTTGAAATGGTAGAAAAAACAGGACGTGCCGGAATGATGGGATTTTTTGGAGCAGCAGGCCTTTCCCTTGATGAAATAGAGTCCGCTATTGATAGACTTCAAAATAATATGAATAACCATCCCTTTGGCTTTAACCTTATAAACAGTCCCAACAATCCTGATTTTGAATCAGCGATAGTTGATTTGTATTTAAAGCGGGGGATAAGACTTATAAGTGCCTCGGCATATCTTGAACTTACTCTGCCGCTCGTTTATTTCCGTGTAAAAGGAATCCATCGTGATTCCAATGATAATATAGTATGTCCGAATAAAATTATTGCAAAAGTATCGAGGATCGAAGTTGCCGGAAAGTTTTTTTCGCCGCCGCCTGATAAAATACTTTATCAACTTGTTGACAAAAATATGATTACAAGAGAAGAAGCAACTCTTGCGAGATCTATACCTGTAGCAGATGATATGACCGCAGAGGCTGATTCAGGAGGACACACCGATAACAGGCCGGCTCTTTCTCTATTGCCGACAATAATTGCGCTTCGTGATGAGCTTGCTGAAAAATATAAGTATAAAAGACCTCTTTGTGTGGGACTTGGCGGTGGAATTGCTACACCCTCAGCAGCAGCAGCAGCCTTTTCCATGGGGGCCGCGTATATTTTAACCGGAACTATCAACCAGGCCTGTGTTGAAGCCGGCACATCGGAACCTGTTCGTCAAATGCTCGCAGAGGCCAGACAAGCGGACGTAACGATGGCTCCTGCAGCAGATATGTTTGAAATGGGTATAAAAGTTCAGGTATTAAAACGCGGTACAATGTTTCCGTTTCGCGCTTCAAAATTGTACGATCTTTACTGTAGATATGACAGACTTGAAAACATACCTGAGATTCAAAGAAAAATGCTGGAAAAAGATTTTTTCCAATGCAATTTAAAGGATGAATGGGAGAATACAAAGAAGTTTTTTGTTAAAAATGATCCAAACCAGATAATCAGAGCTGAAAAAGATCCAAAACACAAGATGGCTCTAATTTTTCGTTCATACCTTGGCCGCAGTTCAAACTGGGCAATAACAGGCGATCTTTCAAGAAAAATCGATTATCAAATATGGTGTGGTCCGGCCATAGGTGCTTTTAATGAATGGGTAAAAGGGTCTTTTCTTGAAAAATACGAAAACAGGGAAACAGTAACAGTTGCAATGAACCTCCTTTTTGGAGCTGCTGTTGCAACGCGCGCAAACTGGCTTCGCAGCCAGAAAATTGCGCTGCCGAATAATGTCGGCAAAATATCTCCAATAAAGCTTTCAGAAATATTGGAATTACTTAAATAACGGTTTACGGTTGACGGTTCACAGTTTACAGTTGATGGTTGATCAAAACATAAAAACAATCAGTTGTGAACTATTACTATCAAACATGCTGGAATCATTAAAAAAGGCTATTTTTAAAAACCGTTAACTGCGAACCGTGAACCGCTTATAAAGGTATAACAATTGACTACTAATAAGAAAAAATCAATCAAGAATATTCACACTGCTATTATTGGTATGGGATGTTTTTTTCCAAAAGCATCAGGGCTGCATGAATACTGGCGTCTGATTTTTAAGGGTGAGGACGGCATTACTGATATCCCGGAAACCCACTGGTCTCCTGACGATTACTTTGATAAGGATCCCAAAAAATCAGACCATATCTACTGTAAAAGAGGGGGATTCCTTTCGGCTGTTCCTTTTGATCCTACTGAATTCGGTATGCCTCCTTCTTCTCTTGAAGCAACTGATACCTCCCAGATCCTGGGCCTGCTTGCAGCCAAGATGGCGCTTGAAAATGCAGGCTATGGACAAAATGCCGACCTCAGCCATAGCAGGACAAGCGTAATACTCGGCGCAACAGGGACTCAGGAACTTACCATTCCGCTGGCTGCAAGGCTGGGGCATCCAATCTGGCGAAAAGCTCTTCACAATTCAGGGATTGAACCTGATAAAGCAGAAGAAGTTATTAAAAAAATATCTGACTCATATGTATCATGGCAGGAGAATTCTTTTCCGGGTCTGTTGGGGAATGTTATTGCAGGAAGAATATGCAACCGTCTTGACATAGGAGGCACAAACTGTGTTGTCGATGCAGCCTGCGCCAGCTCGATGGGAGCTATTTACCTCGCCCTCCTCGAACTTTCATCAGGACGGTCAGACATGGTAGTCACCGGTGGTCTGGATACTTTAAACGATATTTTCATGCACATGTGCTTTGCCAGGACATTCATTCTTTCACCAACCGGAGATTCAAGACCTTTTTCTAAAGATGCGGACGGAACAGTTCTGGGGGAAGGAATAGGATTACTGGTTCTTAAAAGGCTTGAAGATGCTGAAAGAGACGGCAACAGGATTTATGCAGTTATCAAAGGCATAGGCTCCTCAAGCGATGGGAAATCACAAAGCATATATGCTCCCAAACCGGAAGGACAGTTAGAGTCCCTTTGCGTTGCTTATGAGTCGTCAGACACTGATCCGGCTTCTGTTGAGCTTGTAGAAGCACATGGTACAGGCACTCGTGTCGGAGATAACGTTGAGTTCAGTGCACTTAAACGCCTTTTTGATGACTCTGATAAAAAAGCAAATACATGCGCATTAGGCTCGGTAAAGTCCATGATTGGTCATACAAAAGCCGCTGCAGGAAGCGCAGGGCTGATCAAAGCCGCTCTTGCTCTTTATAACAAAGTATTGCCGGCCACATTAAAAGCTGACGAGCCTGATCCAAAATTAGGAATCAGCGACAGCCCCTTTTACATAAACAGTGAATCAAGGCCATGGTTTTCTAAAAAGGAACACCCGCGCAGGTCCGGGGTCAGCGCATTTGGATTTGGTGGAAGTAATTTTCATATTGTACTGGAAGAACACCATCGGAATAAAAATGAAATTTTCTGGGATGGTTCAGTTGAAATTATTGCTTTATCGGCTTCCAGCAAAGAAGAAGTTGAAAACAAATTCCGCACCTTAAAAAACTCCATTAATAAAGGAATCTCATATAAAGAACTCGCAATTAAAGCAGCAAAAACCAGAAAAAATTTTTCACCGGATGATCAATTCAGATTTCTTTTAGTTCTTGAAAGACCATCTAATTCCTTAGGAAATCCGTCTGATGATTTTTCAGGACTTCTCAGCGAAGCATCAAATTCAATTGAATCAAACTGGCAAAACAATGCTAAAGAAAACAACAGGAATTTGAAGAATATATTTTTGGGTGGACCTGAAAAACCCGGTAAAATCGCATTTATCTTTCCAGGCCAGGGGAGCCAATACGTAGGAATGGGCCGCGATTTAGTCTGTACATTCCCGGAGGCATTTAACATCCTTGAAAAAGCCAATGAAAAATATAATAATTCTGAACTGCTAAGCGATTTTATCTATCCCAGGCCGGCTCAAACAAAAACAGAAAAGAAAGAGCAGGAAGAAGCTTTAAGAAGAACCGACATTGCTCAACCGGCAATTGGCGCCGCTAGCCTGGCAATGCACAATATCCTTAAGGAATTCGGCATAAAACCTGACGCAACATGTGGACATAGCTTCGGTGAATTGACAGCCCTTTGTTCAGCAGGCTGGATAGATATAGACACATTTTTTCTTCTTTCAATTTCAAGGGGCAATTCAATGGCAGCAGCAGGCCAAAATAAAGATCAGGAAAACGGCGCCATGCTGGCTGTAAAGGCAAGCCTTGAAAAACTTGCAACACTGGTTATCGAAGTAGGTTCAGATGTCATTCTTGCAAACAAGAACAGCCATAACCAGGGCGTTCTATCCGGCTCAATTGAAGCAATAAACCGCGCTGTAAAAATATGTAAAAAGGAAGGATTAAAAGCAATAAAGCTCCCGGTGGCCGCTGCTTTTCACAGCAGTCTCGTTAAAAATGCCCGGAAACCTTTCAAAAAAGCATTAAAAAAGATCAAAATTTCTCCTTCGGAAATACCGGTTTTATCTAATACAACCGGCAAAGCATATCCTTATGATTCCGAACATGTAAAAAAACTGCTTGGCGATCACCTGATATCTCCTGTTGATTTTGTCAGCAATGTTGAGAATCTGTTTGAAATGGGAATTCGCACATTTATAGAAATAGGGCCCAAATCAGTTCTTACAGGACTTGTAAAATCAATATTAAACGACCGTAAATTTCAAGCCATTCCTTTAGATTGTTCTTCAGGGAAACAATTCGGATTGACGGATCTTGCAAGAACTCTTTGCCGTATTGCCTCTATAGGTCAGCGGGTTGAACTGAATAAATGGGAAAGGCCTGTTTCAGAATCAAGAAAGCAGCTTATGAGCATTCCTATTTCAGGTGCAAACTATAGAAGCCGGAAAACAGAAAACAAAAAAAGACCCACTGAAACCCCAGTTAAACAGATTAAACAGGTAAAAAATAAACCTGACAATACTTCACCCTCAAGCCTGATATCTGTCGAACACGATAAGGGTATTACTGATACCGGGAAAAAATATACTATGGATAATAACAAATTAAAAGATGAACGTCCAACATCGAACGTCCAACATCGAACGTCGAATAATGATGTCGCTTCGCTATTTTATAATAATAAAAAACCTGACTTAATTATAAATGCTTTACAGGTAGTTAAGCAAGGCCTGGAATCAATGCAGACTCTCCAGTTGCAGACTGCTGAAATACATAAAAAGTTTTTGGAAGCCCAAACCGAATCAAGCCGTACTTTGCAGAATATGATGGCAAATACCCAGCGTCTTGCTGAAGCTTCAATGGGGTTTAAGGTCGAAGAAGAGATAGTTATAAATTCATTAAGAGAGCAAAACATCATTCATAATAAACCAGAAATCGAACCGGAAGATAAAAGCCCAAAAAATAAAAACAGCCCTTCGCAGGATAATATTCATGAAATCGAAAACAACCTGCTGGAAACAGTAAGTCATCTTACCGGATATCCTGAAGAAATGCTCGGGCTTGATATGGATATAGAATCCGACCT
>JAYEFW010000293.1:0-2439 GCA_034658795.1 Thermodesulfobacteriota bacterium | reverse complement strand
CTTTTCCTCTCTTGAAGAAAAACTTAACCATATACAATCTGTTTCTCCCGAAATAATGGGAAGCCTGAAAACTCTCCGCCAGATCGCTGAATACCTGGCTGGTGCTTCCTTAAATAACGAGCCTCAAACCAGTACAATAAATACGCCGATAAATACGATTGCCTCTTTAAAAATTGCTGCTGAGAATGAATTGCCGGAAATAAATATTTCCGACATCAGCAGAAGAGTTGTATCAATTGTTGAAAAACCTTATAAACAAGGAGGCAGGTTAGATATTCCGCAAGGCAGAAAAGTCTTTGTTACTGATGATAACAGCAGTCTATCCAAAGCTATTACTGAAGAATTAAAATCACAAAATATTGATGCCGTGCACATTTCCAAAGAAGCGTTAATGAACAAGAAAGCTCAGCCTAAAGCAGCCGGGCTTATAATACTGCCGACAAACGATCTTTCTACTGAAGAACAAAAAAATGACAAAATATTAAAAGATGCTTTTATCCTCACAAATCATCTGGCTTCCGACCTGATTGATTCTGCGGCAAAAAAAGGAGCAATATTTGCGACAATAACCCGCCTGGACGGTGCTTTTGGTTTTAAAGGGAAAGGTATTGCCAACGCTGTTACAGGAGGGCTTGCCGCACTTGCCAAAACTGCTTCCATAGAATGGGAGAGTGTCTGCTGCCGCGCAATAGATATTGCTCCGGACTGGAAAGATGATAAAGATATTGCAAAGGCTGTTGTTGCTGAACTTGTGAACCCGGACACTTCAGTACCAGTTGAAATCGGCCTTGATAAAAACTTACCTTTTGGATCACGATTTATATTAAAGCTCGAGTCATCACCTTATCAACCGGCACAAAAAATCCAGCTTGACCTCAACCATGGAGACGTTGTTGTTGTTACAGGTGGAGCAAGAGGAATAACTGCTTCTACTGTTCAAGCTCTTGCAAAACATACTGATGCAACGCTGATTCTTCTGGGAAGATCACCCAAACCCTCTTCCGAACCAAAGTGGCTTGAAACCTTAGATGAAGAGGCAATTATAAAAAAAGCTATTTTAGAAAATGAACTCAGCTCTCAAAATGCCTCACCAATCATGTTGGAAAAAGCTTACAAGAAACACATGGCAAATCGTGAAATTTCAAGAAACCTGGAAAAACTCGGACAAAATGGGACATCTGCATTCTACTTTTCAGCAGATATTCGCAAGCCTGAGCAGCTTAACCGGGTTTTAGATGATATTAGATCTGCTCACGGCCCTATAAAAAGCATTATTCACGGAGCGGGCGTGCTGGACGATCGTTTGATAAAAGATAAAACAATTGATCAATTTGAGCGGGTTTTTGATACCAAGGTAAAAGGTCTTTTTACTCTACTTGAATCAACAAAGAATGATAATTTGAGATATCTTGTGCTTTTTTCATCTATTGCTGCACGAATTGGAAACAAAGGACAGGTCGATTACGCAATGGCCAATGAGGTTTTAAACAAAATAGCCAGGAAAGAATCATTATTACGCCCGGATTGCAGAGTTGTCTCAATAAACTGGGGGCCATGGGATGGCGGCATGGTAACCCCGTCACTGAAACGGGAATTTAAAAAGAATAAAATTGAACTGATCCCAAAGGATGCCGGCTCAATGTGTATGCTTTATGAAATGATGGGCGACAAAAACCATCCCGCGGAGATAGTTATAGGTGCAAATATAATTCCTGATGAAGAAAAATTATCCCTTACCTTTAAGCGTGAAATAGATGTTAAGCAATACCCTGTTCTTGAATCTCATGTCTTAGACGGCAGTCCGGTTGTACCTTTTGCGCTTATGGCTGAATGGCTCGGGCATGGCGCTCTTCATAATAATCCCGGGCTTTTTCTATATGGCCTTGACGACATCAGAATCTTAAAAGGAATCAAGCTTGAACATAATAAAAAAATGATTCGACTCATGACAGGTAAACCAAGAAAAAAAGGTTCTATTTTTGAAGTCGATGTTGAAATCAGAGATGGAATAAAAAACGGTATTGAGGTAATTCATACAAGAGCAAAAGCTATTTTAACAGATAAATTTTCACAGCCGCCCATTCTTGATATATCCGCTTATTTGGGCTCTAAAGCTTATTTCAGAAGTATGGATGAAGTTTACGATAAAATACTCTTTCATGGTGTTGCGCTCAGGGGCATAAAAGAGATAATCACTTGTTCTTCAAAAGGCATATTGGCGCGTATTTCTTCAGCGCCTTCACCTGTTAAATGGATGAAAGAACCTTTAAGGAATAAATGGATAGGAGATCCTCTTGTTCTGGATTCCGCATTTCAGATGGCAATTATATGGTGTTTTGAAGAGATGGGGGTTGTTTCACTTCCAACCTACAGCGCCTCTTACAGACAGTATCGAAACAAATTCCCCTCAGAGGGAGTTACGGTATTACTCGAAGTAAG
>JAYEFW010000292.1:0-2325 GCA_034658795.1 Thermodesulfobacteriota bacterium | reverse complement strand
TAATCGGCGAATTGCAGTTTTCAGGCTGTCCTGCCACGGCTTGATATTTATCCCAAAGTTCTTTTTTATAAGACCGCAGTCAAGTGCGGAAAAACAAGGTCTTGTCGCTTTTGTCGGATACTCGGCAGTCGAAATCGGCTTAACATCTTTTGTCTTAATTGAGATATACTGCCTTGCCAGGCTAAGTATCTCTTCCGTAAACCCGTGCCATGTTGTTATACCAATGCCACAATAATGATAAGTTCCCCAGTTTATATCACCATTGTATTTTTTTATCCTGGAGATAATTTGAAGTACGGCCGCAGTTAGATCAGCCGCACTGGTTGGAGAACCGAACTGGTCGGCGACAACAGATATGACTTCTTTTTCTCTGCCCAATCTCAGCATTGTTTTCACAAAGTTTTGTCCGTGTACTCCATACAACCATGCAGTCCGCAATATAATATGCTTTTTTAACCGTGACCGGACTTCATTTTCACCTTCTTGTTTGCTTTTGCCGTAAATACTTAATGGATATACCGGATCAGTCTCTATATAGGGAGAGCGCTTTTTGCCATCAAAGATAAAATCGGTTGAGATGTGGATTAACGGAATTTCAAACTTTGCACAGGCTTCGGCCAGATTGGCAGGGCCGTCTCTGTTTACCGCAAAAGCAAGATTCTGTTCTGTCTCTGCTTTATCAACATTTGTATATGCGGCTGCATTTACAACAAGAGAAGGTTGAAATTTCTCCAGCCAGTGTTTAACCTGACTCTTATCAGTTATGTCTAAATCGGGAAGATCTGCGGGTAATATTGCATAACCCAAATTATTGCCCTGAATTAAAAGTTCATGTCCAAGTTGACCTTTTGAGCCGATTACAAGAATTTTCATGGTTTTTTTCCAATTACAAAGCCGTCAGAGTTGTTCGGGAAGAAGCTCGCACAGACGCGAATAATGCTTATCCTTTTCCGAAATTACAGGTTTTTTAACAGGCCATTTAATACCTATGTCCGGGTCAGACCATATTATTCCACCTTCGTCATCAGGGGCATAAAAATCCGAACATTTATATGAAAAATGTGCTGTTTTGCTGAGTACGCAGAAGCCATGAGCAAAGCCTTCCGGTATAAATATCTGGCGTTTGTTTTGCTCCGAAAGAACAACACCTGTCCAGTTGCCGAATGTCGGCGAACCCTTTCTGATATCAACAGCCACGTCAAATATTTCACCTGTAATAACCTGAACAAGCTTTGCCTGGGGATGCCTGATCTGAAAGTGAAGGCCTCTTAAAGTGCCGAATACGGAATAAGAAAGGTTGTCCTGGACGAAACGCCGGTTAATTCCCGATTTTTGATATTTGTTTTGATTGTAGGTTTCCATGAAAAAGCCCCGGTTGTCTTTAAAGACCCTGGGCTCAATTATCAGTACGCCTTCAAGTGATGTAGTAATAATATTCATAGCATTTTTGCATCATATTTAAGCATTTCTATTAAATATTTACCGTAATTGTTTTTTAGCAGAGGTTGAGCAAGTTTTTCCACCTGGCCCGCATCGATATAGCCCTTTCTGTAAGCTATTTCTTCAACGCAAGCCACCTTGAGTCCCTGCCGGTTTTCTATGGCTTCAATAAAATTGGATGCCTGCATAAGCGTTTCATGAGTTCCGGTGTCAAGCCATGCTATTCCTCTTCCAAGCCTTTCAACGTGAAGCTCTCCCATTTTAAGATAAGCCGTGTTTACGTCCGTAATTTCCAGCTCGCCCCTTGCCGAAGGCTTAAGGCCGGCGGCGATATCAAGTACCTGGTTGTCATAAAAATACAGTCCGGTGACCGCATAATTTGATTTCGGCTTATAAGGTTTTTCTTCTATGTTGACTGCCTTGCCGGAACTGTCAAATTCAACTACGCCGTATCTTTGCGGATCTTTTACCCAGTATCCGAAGACGGTTGCGCCGTTATTTTTGTTTTCAGTTTTTGTTAGTTGCCCGGAAAGTCCCTGACCGTAAAATACGTTGTCGCCAAGTACCATGCATATATCGCCGTTTCCTACAAATTTGCGGCCGATGATAAATGCCTGTGCAAGTCCTTCAGGACGTGGTTGTTCAGCATAGGAAAAAGATAAACCCCACTGGGACCCGTCACCGAGAAGCTTTTTGAAAAGCGGAAGATCCTGAGGGGTTGATATGACCAGTATATCCCTTATTTCAGCAAGCATGAGAACAGACAGGGGATAGTAGATCATGGGTTTGTCATAAAGAGGCAGGAGCTGCTTGCTTACAACTCTGGTAATCGGATAGAGCCTTGAGCCTGAACCTCCGGCAAGTATTATTCCTTTCATGAAGATA
>JAYEFW010000291.1:2791-10139 GCA_034658795.1 Thermodesulfobacteriota bacterium | reverse complement strand
ACCCATCTAACGTAAATAAGAATTTCCATTTTTCCATCCAATGAATTTTTATAAAAAATTAAGAATATTATATTAAACGCTGTAGCTCAGTTCAAGTGTTATAATTTAAATGGAGCACTTTTTCAGCATTGATGACAAAAATCGGTAGTTAGACAAAAATTGGGGCAATTATGTCGATTTAACCATCTGTGAAAATCGGTGTTATGGCAAGTTATTTACTTACTTATGGACGTCCCTTATATCCACGAATATCCAATATCCCCATGACAGAAGAATTATAGGATGTCCCCAATATCCCCTCCCCCAATATCCCACTATCTGATATTTCATGATATTTAGTTTGGTACAAATATTGCTTTAAATTTTATCTAATAAATATCCGGGTTTGTCTTCTCAGTTTAAAGGCTCATAAACCGTCCCCTTTGAGGAGTTCATAGAAAATAAGCCCACAGTTTTGCCGATAATCCTCCACTAACTTAAAAAATTATTAAGAGTATATTGCTATGGAACGCAAAGACTCAATATATTTCATTAGACACGGAGAAACGCATGCAAACGAGCAAAACTACCTTGCCGGAGGTATTGATGTTCCGCTCTCTGATCTTGGGAAGAGGCAAGCAAAAGAAGCAGGACAAATAATATTAAAAAAGGGACTTAAGTTTGACGAAGTTCACACTTCCGATCTTTCTCGTACTAAAATAACTGCCTTCATTGCCTTAAAAGAAGCAGGACAAGAAAACATCCCGTTTATCGAATCTCCGGAAGTGAGAGAAAGAAACTTTGGTATATTTGCAAAAAAGAATAAAAATTTACTCAAAAAATCCTTCGGCTATGGGGCTTATGAAAAAAAGCTACATTCTCCACTTGAATTTCCGGACTCTGGAGAGACCTTTAAGGATATGTATAAGAGAGTTTACAAGTACTATTACAATGTATTACTCCCCAGACTTAAATCAGGGAAATCGATTCTGGTTGTGTGCCATAAGTATATTATTGAGATGTTTGCCTTGATCTTTGCTGAACTTAAGGTGGAGAACTACTTTGATTTTCGTCTTCCAAATGCCAAGCCAATGAGCAGAAAGGATTTAATAAATTATATAAAGTCTGAATCAAAGCTTTTAAAAGAAATTTCCGATCGTCTTACTTATTGTTCTTCCTGGATAATTATTGCAGCCGCTTTTTTTGCCATTTTAGCAAAGGCTGCCATTGGCCTTCCATTAAACAAGTTGGCTTTTTTGATAACAACATGCGTATTTCTTGGTATTAGCACTTTCTTTATTTCACTTAGCTTAAATACAAGCTGCATAACTCATTCTTTCAACTTGAAAAAGCCATTCTTGGTTCTTTGGTGCCTAAAGTTTGTCTTGGCTGGATGCTTGTTTTTATTATTTAAAGATAATGTAGCATCAAGTTTGGTGATGCTTTTTCTTATGCCGCCGGCCTTTACAGCGCCCACACTCTCTTTGCTTTGGGGTGGGAGCTTGTACTTGGCTATTGAAAAAACGTTTTTACTCTCTCTCTTGTCTCCCCTGGTTATAAGTTGCCTTTTGTTCTGTACTAACAATTCATTCTATATTTTATTTATACCATTTCTTACGGTCATGTTTTTTTCCATGATTGTGCCTACATTTATAGCTCAATCAATCCGGATAAAAAAGCCGGTTGAGAGTGCTAAATTTGCCGAACACTGGAAATGGCTCGGTGTATCTTCAATAATTCTGTTATCTTTTTTAAGCATATACCATTTTACTCCGACCAACATATTTGATCTATGGTTAGGGGTCTTGGAAAAGTCAGCTCTCTTCTTTAAGCAGGGGATAATAGTATTATTGCTGTTCTTATTTATTAAATTCTTTGCCTATTCCGCCAGCATGTCTGTTGATAAAAATGCTTCATATACTACCGATATTTATATATGTCATTCTACACCTAATATCTTCTTATGGATTAACTGTATATCTTTCCAGCCTGATATATATTATATTGTATTTTGGATTGTTATTGCATTTTTTATGGGGATATTACTAGATGAAATATATTTTGTTTATCGATTCAATCGAATCGTAATTTCAGAAAAAACCTGTATCGTCGATGTTAAGCCTGTCCGAGTAGGCTCTACCACCGGCCTGAAATCATTAAAAGCAGGCAAATTACATATTCCTATAGAATAATTACAAAAGTACCTTCTTCCCCTTCTTCCCCGAAGGTCTAAAGGCTACCTTCTCAATTATCGAATATAGCTCCATGGGCTTGAACGGTTTGGACATATAGTTATCCATTCCCGCTGCAAGACATTTTTCCCGATCCCCCTTCATGGCATGGGCAGTCATGGCCACAATGGGAATATGTCCGCCATGCTCCGCTTCCTTCTCCCGAATCAATCGTGTGGCCTCGATGCCGTCCATCTCCGGCATCTGCACGTCCATCAGGATCAGGTCAAAACGCTCTCCCTCAAACGCATCCACCGCCTTTCTGCCGTTCGAGGCCACAGCGACCCGATAACCTCGCTTCTCTAATAGCTTCGCGGCCAGCTTCTGATTAACGATATTGTCCTCGGCCAGAAGGATGCTAAGCCTCCCGCGGGCCTCCCGGATAAGATGACGAGTAATCACCGGATCCCCATCACGAGAGGGCTGCCCCAAGGCCATCGTAATGATTTCCAAAAGCTCCAGTTGCTTCACGGGCTTGACCAGATAGCCTGATATCCCCAGCTCCATACAATGCCTTGCATCCCCTTGCATCCCTACAGAGGTGAGCAGGATGATTTCCACATCTGACCACAAGGGGCTCGCCTTGATCCTCTTTGTTACCTCAAATCCGTCCATGCCCGGCATCTGTAAATCCAATAAAAGAAGTCGGTAATGGCCACCTGCCTCAAACGCCTTCTCCATCGCAGCAAGGGCATCCTTGCCATCTACAGCTTCCACAGGAACAAGACCCCATGAGGATATCATCTCCCTGACAATCAGGCGGTTGGTGGCATTATCATCCACGATGAGTGCTTTCACGCCCGAAAGGTTCACCTCCTGAATACGTGACACTTCCTTTGACCCTTCACGGCCCAACCCAAAACGTGCCATAAAATGAAAAGCGCTCCCCTTGCCTACCTCGCTCTCGACCCAGATGCGTCCCCCCATCATCTCCACGAACCGTCTGGATATATCCAAGCCCAACCCTGTGCCTCCGTACTTCCTGGTAGTGGAACCATCTGCCTGGGTAAAACTCTTAAAGATTGTCTCCGTCTTGTCAGGAGGAACGCCGATGCCTGTGTCCAAAACCATAAAATGCAAAAGAACGGAAGATTCCTCTTCTTTCTCAGTCTCTACCCTGATGACCACCTCTCCCGTGTCCGTAAATTTAATGGCATTCCCCCCCAGGTTAATGATAATCTGCCGCAATCGAAGAGGGTCACCCACCAAAGCTGTGCGTACGTCCTGTTTTACGTGACAGGCCAGCTCCAATCCCTTATCGTGTGCCTTCACTGCCAGCGAATCAATAGCGGTCTCCAATGTGGTACGCAGGTCAAATGGGATCTCCTCCAGCTCGACCTGGCCGGCCTCGATCTTGGAAAGATCCAGAATAGTGTCCAGAAGGGCAAGAAGGGAATCCGCAGAGGTCTTCACTATCTCCAAGTATTCCCTCTGCTCTCCGGTCAGATCTGTGGCCATGGCTAGGTCAGTCATCCCGATGACCCCATTCATGGGTGTGCGGATTTCATGACTCATATTGGCAAGAAATTCGCTCTTCAGTCTACTGGCCTCCAGTGCAGTCTTTTTCTCGTTTTCGAGCTGAAGTTGTCTTGCACAAAGGCTATCGGCCATTTTGTTAAAGCCGCTGATCAGTTTTCCCACTTCATCTTTTTGCCGGATTGTCACGCGATGGCCCAGCTTTCCTTTCCCCATGGCATCCATAGCCGTGACAACAGCCTTAATAGGACCAACTATTCGCTTTGATAAGAAAACAGTCAGAATGATGGCAAGCAACACGCCGCCAGCAGATATCAAAAGCATCCTGTTTCTGGTCGCGCTTATCATCACCTCCGTTCTCTGTAAACTAGAGGCAACCCCTAAAAGTCCGACCTTTTCATTGTTGATATTTTTTATTCTTTGAAAAGCAAAGAGATATTTATTACCCAATAGTTCCATCTGTCTTATTTTAGAGATGTTTCCCCCATCCATGCCTAAAAGAAGGTCTTTACCAACCAGTGAAAGTCCGTCCTTATCGAAAAAAGTGGATGATATAATCTCATCTCTCATCAGGATAAGGCATTCCATTCCAACAGTCCTCTTTTTCATATCCTCTACAATGTTTGTGTTGTTATTTAGCAAGTAACCTGCCAGTACGGTGCCAATAAGCTTATTTCTGAGAAAAATAGGCGCTACTGCTTCAATCATAAGTGCAGAGTTGTCAGATGCGACAAGAGAGTCATCATAAGAAGTCTCCCTAAACAGGCCAGGATCAGGCTCTATTTCTGTGGATATCAGCGATTTCCCCCTAAGAGCTCTTTTTATAAGATTATGGGTAGAGAGGTTCGGACCAAAAAAATCCAAGTCGCCTTCCTCGCATATGACTTGTCCTTTGTCATCGGTTATGATTAAAATGGTAAGATTATGCTCTTTGAACAGAGATGATATGTATCCGGCGAGTTGGGCTTTTATACCCAAATCCAGTGTAACTTTACAGGTATTATCAACAGATATGCCACGGGCGATAGTTTGTAATCTTTGCTTATGATTCTCATATATTAGAGAAGACGTCGTAAGATTGGAACGGAGTTCGTTTTGCTTCATCTCTCTGATGTATCTATCAAAGGATTCAATGGCATGGAAAGTGGCGATGGTCATGGGAAAGAACAATATCAATAGACCGGCCAAGATGAGCTTTGACCTCAACGTATAGAAAATAGGTTTCCTCATACTAATCCCCTGCCATCTTATACTCGGGAAACTCATTCATGGTGCAATATGTCTTCTTTGCTGCTGCCCTCTGTCCGGCTGTGAATGGAAAACGGAGAACAGTAAACAGGCAGCAACTATTTCAAAAGGATTTCCTCATATACAAAATCGGCAGCTCCAAGGATCTCAAACGGGATGTTGATCCCAAGCTCTTTTGCTCTGGCCAGATTAAAGACAATAGCATACTTGTTTGCATCTTCAATAGGGAGATCTCCAGCCATTGACCCTTTTATGATCTTAACCGCCTTGGACCCTGCTTGATGTCCCATGCCCTTGAAATCCACGGCCGCCCCTCCGAAGAGCCCGAGTTTGGCGAAAAAATAGTTTAACGCCATGCCCGGTTTCTTGCAGTTCTTGATGGTCCACCTGAAAATATCAGGAGCCGCATATGTCTTGCCCTCAGCGGTCTTGAGTGACAAGGCTACGGGATAGATTGCGCCAATCTTATGATCCTTATTTACGCTGGAGATGGTTTTCTTGTACCCGGCAAAGTCTTTTACTCTCACGAGTTCAAAGGCCACAGGAAGTATCTCCTCTCCGCTCTCCTTTTCAAGCTGTTTTGTTATAGCATTACCAGTTGGTGAATAATCCGTGATAGCCAGGACCTTCTTGAGACCCGGTAGCACCCCCTTCATAACATTCAGAGACCTGACCAGGTGTAGTTTTTCATAGATACCAGTGACATTTGCCCCTGGTTTGCTGCGGCTGTCCATGAAATACTTCTTCATATTGTAGTCTTCAGGCTGGCCGTTCATCCCGGAAAAAACTACCTGTATATCGTCGCTTCCTACCAGTGGCAGCAAAACTGTTTTGGCTGCATTGTCATCAATGGTGACGACCAGATCGGGCTTGACAATTTTGACTTTTTCTAAAGCCAACCTGCCTCTTTTTTCAATTTCAGATGGTGTGGTGTAGGTCTTTTTGGTATCCATATAGAAATAGTCAAACTCAACATCCTTGCCTATTTGCAGGTCAGATTCGGAAAAGGCATCAACAACACCATCTGCCTGAGGCTGACCGCAAACATGGTCTTTTTCATAGCTGTGGACGATGAAAACCTTCTTGGGAGTGGCTCCAAAAACGACTGCGTTAAAAAACAAGAGAGCTAAAAAAATAATCGGGCAGTGAACATACATTCTATTCTTCATGGCTTTTTCCTTTGTCATTCATCCTAATTTTATTGAAAGGTCTGTCTAAAATCTTGCTTATCTTCCAGATAACCACCTACAATTTCAAAATACACTAATTCCGCGACTTCCATGCCCAAGAACTCATGCCTGGAATAACCAAAGATTTGCGCAAATACTTCATTTATAAACCATAGTTTTCCATCTATGTCAATGCAAATACCCACCACAGAGTGCGCTACAATAAAATGAGGGACGTCCATAAATAAGTAAGTAACTTGACATTTAGTTATATTCTTGATAGTAGTCTTACATGCCTATATCAGCCCGCCTTGACGCATCGGGTGTTTTACATCACATCATCATCCGGGGAATTGAGCGCCGCAAAATATTCAGAGATAATAAGGAACGTGGACGAAATAACTTCCCCAACTATACATCACAGCTTCAGGCCGCCTTTGTACGGTCTCAAATCACAAAAATATTGAAATAGCACGCTATTCCTTCAACTTTTGTGATCTGAGATCGAACAAATTCGACCCAAATCTGTGCGTCTACTTGAGGAAGTTAATTCGTCCACGTTCCTAAAGACAATTTTATTGATCGTTTATCAGATTTCGTCCCCGTTCCTAAGCTGATAAAATATTCGGCCTTATCAAGCCTAAACGAAATGAAAAAATACGAAAGATAATTACTCTGTAATAAATTCTTTACATAATAGGCATCTTTATGCTATAAGGTTAAATATGATTAACAATGAAAAAAATGTTGCGTCCTTACTGCTGCGGCTTGGAGAAAGATTGAAAGAGGCACGCCTGGCTCGCAACGAAAGCCAGGATCTATTTGCGCAACGGCTTGGCCTGACCCGCCAGTCGTACAGTAAAATGGAAAAAGGTTCTCAGCAAACGCTGATTGGCAAATGGCTGGAGGCAAGCAGCATCCTCGGCCTGCTTGACGGCTGGCAGGAAGTGCTGGCTCCAAAAGAAGACCTGTTTGCTAAATTCAAAAAAAAAACCAGTAAGCGACAGCGTGCTGGTGGAAGGCGAAAGAAAAAAAATGATGCTCACGGTATGGTTGACTCTGCCAGCATCGGAAGTCGTCAAGGTCGGAGAACTGGCTATCGACGACCCTGATGCCAGGGGAGCATTGGAGGGACAATTCCGCTATACTCCTGAATATCTGGAGAATCCGAAAGCCTTTCCGCTTGACCCGCTGCATTTGCCGCTGTCTGCGGATATCTTTGATGCGGATCGGCCCCATGCCGGA